>NZ_CP038271.1:1520000-1685000 GCF_004571195.1 Legionella geestiana | reverse complement strand
CTGCGAGCAGGCTGCCGTTATGGGCGCGTCCTGTCGCTGCCAGCTCAAGGGCGCTGCCGTGATCTACTGAAGTTCGCACGACCGGCAAACCAAGGGTTACATTGACCGCTGTTCCAAAACCCGCGTACTTCAATACCGGCAATCCCTGGTCGTGATACATGGCGACATAACTGTCGATGCCACTTTTATGCATGTCGGCAAACATGGTGTCAGCGGAAAAGGGACCGCGTATGTCCATCCCAGTCGCCCGCAGTGCGTTTATAGCAGGTGTGATTTCGCTGATTTCTTCTGTCCCAAGATGCCCGCCCTCGCCTGCATGTGGGTTCAATCCGGCAACAGCAATAACAGGATGCGACACGCCAAAGTCTCGCTGCAAGTGATGATGAACAAGAGTTAAAACCCGCTCGAGGTGTGCGCGTTTTATATGGCTTGCAACCTGATGCAGGGGCATGTGGGTGGTGACAAGCGCCACACGCATCACCTCACAGACCAGCATCATCACTACCTGTGGTGCCGCGCACTGCTCGGCAAAATACTCCGTATGGCCGGTAAAGGGAAAACCACCATCGTTAATAACGCCTTTATGAACGGGAGCGGTACAAACGCCGGAAAATTCACCTGTCATACAACCTGAAGCCGCAGCTGAGAGCAGTTCGAGGACGTATTTCGCATTACGCGGGTCAAGTACACCTGGCTGCACTGGAGCGGCACACGGAATATGCATGACCGTAAGACGTTCTGGCGCTGGAATCACCGGCTCATCTGCACGATAAGGAACACATTCAACCGTAAGATGAAGCGCGCGGGCGCGCTCCAGAAGCATATCCTTGTCTGCTGCAACTACAAGTGGCTTTGGGTATCCGGCAAGCGTCAAACAAAGATCTGGACCTATTCCTGCCGGCTCGCCACTCGTAACGAGCAGCGGCTTCATGCCAGTGCCTTATCGAGAATTTTGACATACGCATCGGCACGCAAATGTTGTTGCCAGTTTTGCACGGCTTCGTTAAATTTACGCTGATGCAGCAGTTGTCGCACCTGCTGACGTTTGAAATTTGCCGTATCATCTTCAATCTTGCGCTCCAGAACCTCTGCAAGGTGCCAGCCAAAACGGCTTTTGAACGGTTTGCTGATTTTTCCTGGCGCAAGTTTATCCATTACTTTCTCAAATTCCGGCACCATCTCACCCGATGTTACCCAGCCTAAATCCCCGCCCTTCACGGCACTTGCTGCATCAAGAGAATAGTGCTGAGCCAGTTTTGCGAAATCTTTTCCGGACTGAAGCTGTTGGTAGAGATTATTTATCTGACGGCGGGCTTCCTCGGTGGTCATGCGCGCATCCTGTTTGAGTAGAATGTGCCGCACATGCGTTTTAGTAACCTGATGGTTCTCCGGTCTGCCACTGGTGGAGGCAAGTTTTATCAGTTGAAAACCGTTCCCGGTGCGAAGTGGCCCCGCGACTTCCCCCACTTTAAGCCGTACCACTTCTTTCGCAAACACTTCGGGCAGCTCTGTCAGATGCCTCTCACCAAGGTCGCCCCCTTCAAGCGCATATTCGCCACTTGATTCAGCAATCGCAAGTGTCTCAAAATTTTCCCCTTTACGGAGCTTCGCCACTAAATCAAGCGCTTTCCTGCGTGCCTTTTCTATCTGCGCCGGCGTGGGTTCTTCCGGCAATGGAATTACTATATTCTGGAGCCTGAAAAGCTGGTCTGACCTGTCCGGCTCCCAGGAGGTCTGAAGATAATCCTCTACCTGCTGGCTGGTGATGTTGATGTCCTTGCCAACCGCCTTTTGCTGCAGGCGACTCATTAGGATTTCCTTGCGGATATTCTCGCGATACGATGCCCAGTCCATACCCTGTGACGCCAGCGCCTCACGCAGTTGCGTGATATTCAGATGATTCGATTCAGCAATTTTGCTGATGGTATCATTCAGCTCGGCATTGTCGATGGTTAACCCGTTCTGTTTGGCAATCTGCAGCTGTAAATCGACATCGATAAGGTGTTGCAGCACCTGCCTGCGAAGGACATTGAGCGGCGGAACCTGCATGTGACGCGCCTCAATCTGTTTGCGTGTCGCTTCTACCTGCGCATCCAGCTCGCTGGACGTTATCACCGCATCGTTGACAACCGCCACCACGCTGTCAAGCGGTTGCGCCTGTGCCATCACACAAAATACTGACAACACAACCGTCCAACTTTTCAATCGCCGAAACATGCATCTTCCCCCATTCAGGTATTAGTACACAAAATACAAGCAACCTGGTTAATTGTAAACTGCCGGCATCATCCATTATGGAATTTATCACGATAACCCGTAATATACGTACGGATAGCGCTCGCCGGATCACTGCTGGAAACCGAGCCCAGCCCCTTAAGCAGAAATTGTACGAATACATGGTTATTGTACTGAGGCCGCTGGACGCTGTTCAGGTTGCTGAACGTGCGCCCCCCCATTAAACGCATCGCCCAGCAGCAGTTATCATACTCAAGCCCCAGAAAAGTCAGCATGTCATATCCCTTGCTGATGTTGTAGCCATAAGCGCCGAGACTGTTCCAGCGGTCTGTCAGCGGCCACGCCCAGGAGAAACTGGCCTGGTTCAGGTTGTTGTCTTCAATAGGACTGTTCGCGACCTGGGTGATATCACCGTTTACAAGGAAGGTATATCCAAGATTAACCAGACGGTTATCAGCCGTCTGATAATGGAGGTTGAAGCTTGCATTGTTGGTGGTATTAAAACCCGTATCCCAGACATAACCGCCATTGACACTCAAAACCGGATTCAGGCGAAGCATGCCCGTTGTCGCAAAAGGCGAGGTGCTGGTAAAGGGCGAAGTATAACCAAGAATGTGTGGATTATCTTCGCATTCCCCGGTCTTTGACTGGCAAAGCTGCACCCGGCGCGTACTGAAGTACCGAATCTGGCCAATGCCTACACTGGCCTTCTCAAGGCCTGATGCATCGGAAAGCAGGCGCGAGGTCACGCCCCAGGCAAGCTGGTTGGCATCGGCAACCCGGTCAAATCCTGAGAAACGGTTATCCCTAAAGAGCTGTTGAGTCGTAAAAATCATGTAGCCGGAATCGTACACCGGAATTTCCGCCTGATTCCTGAACGGTACATACAGATAATACAGACGTGGCTCCAGCGTCTGCGTGAAGGATTGACCAAAAAGCTGGCTCGGTCGCTCGAAAAACAGTCCATTATCCAGACTGAGGCGCGGGATAAACCGGTCAAAATGCTGCGTGGGAACGGTGCCGTTTTTTGTAACTTCATAATAGTTGGTAATCACATCTACTGATGGCGTGGTGTAGCCCCACGGCCGTGACAGGGGCAGGGCAAGGCTCGGATTCAGATAATAGCGTGGCCCCTGATTGACAGACTGCTCTTCATCCGGCCAGCGGAACTGGTCAAACTGTCCGCGGATGTTAAAGACCAGGTTCATGGGAAGGTCGCTGTAGTTACCAAGTGCCAGAAGCTCCGGCAGGCGTTCGTAAATTTGCGAGACCGGCGTCTGGTTGACAGGCTGCAGCGTCTGGAAGCTTTGCACCATCCCGCGCAGCAGCCAGTGATCCGTTGTATAGGCGACATCCCCCTGACGCAGCAGCTGACGCTCGGTCAGTACGGAAAGGTTTGTGCTGAAATCCTGCAGGTAATAGTCGTCTGATACGTCCTGATATTGCAGATGCATCCGCAGATTATCGGTAAAATGGGTTTCATTATTGAGGAAAAATGACCAGCGGTTGGTTGACAGGCCATCAAGCTCTGGATAATTCGGCTGGTTTATGTCAAGAAAATGTGCAAATGCTCTATCACGGGGTAAAAAATCCCCTCCGATGATACCGGTGGATGACGGCAGAAGGTAGCGGAAATTTCCCCCCATCATCACGCCACGCTCAGAATAAAGATGTGGAAACAGTGTCGCATCATAATTAGGAGCGAGGTTAAGATAGAGCGGCAGGGTCAGGTCAAATCCATTGACGTTTGAATAGCCGGTCATTGGCATCAGAAAACCGGTTTTACGTTCTTTGGTGGTGGGAAAAGACATCCACGGCGTATAAAGAAGCGGCACTCCACCGACTCGCAGGCGCGCATTACGGGCCACCCCCTGAGATTTGGCATTGTTAATATCAATGTTTTCCGCCTCAATGGCCCATGAGCGGTCTTCAGGTGCGCAGGTTGTCCAGGTAGCACGCCGCATGCGATAGTCACTGTTGGCAAAACGCTCAACGAACGCGGCACGCCCCCATGCCGGGAGAGCCTCCTCGGGGCGCGTTGGGTCAAAACGGTAGAGCACCTCTTCAACCCGGCCCGATTTGTCCTGCGGATTCAACGTGGCGCGGCGCGCTATCATCAACCGACCCGGCTCCTGGTAACGTACGTTGCCGAGAAGAACAACACGGTTAATGTCGTGGGTTTTCGCATCACGATAGAGCCATGCGGTATCGGCGCTGACAATACGGGTACTTTCGTGCACCTCTACGGCACCGGTCAGTTTTGATGCGCCCTCGTTACGAAAAGAAACCGCATCAGCCGTGATTTCAATGGTGTCTGGCGGTTGCGGCTTGACGACCAGCGGCGTATACGAACCCGCACAGGACTGAGATTGCCGGGCGGCATCATTCTGCCAGCCAAGGCAACGCGCCACACTCATGCGCACAGGCTTTGTCAGCTCGGTATCGCGCGCAATCACGCATGCCTTAACGACTTCAACCGTCTCTTTGTCAGAATTGGAGCCGCCAGCTCCCATGAGCAAACCCGCTACCAGAACCATGCTGCCTGTCAGCGTGTAATACCGCCAGTTGTTCACTGCCACAGAAACACCCTATAATCTTCGCAAATCCCTGCGTCTCCGTTATGGGGAACGCGCACCCGGCTTACGCATGCATCTTGAGCACATAAGCCAGAAGAAGGCAGGAAGTATATCATGCAAAACCGTGAAGACACACTACGGCAATGGCTCATTGAGACGCTCTCGACGAACGACCTGACGTTTGCGCCGCTCACAGGCGATGCGAGCTTCAGACGCTACTTCCGCGTCAACTGTCGGGGAAGTAGCTACATGGCAATGGACGCGCCGCCACAACGTGAGGCGCTAATGCCTTTTCTGTCGATTGCCGCCCTGCTGCATCAGGGTGGCGTTCGAGCGCCGCTCATCCATGCCAGCGACACCCAACAGGGGTTTGCACTGCTGGAAGATTTCGGCGATACCCTGATGCTCTCGGTACTGAACGCTTCCAATGTTGACACCCTGTACGCTGCGGCCTTTGATATTCTCCATCGCCTGCAGACGATTAACGCCTCGATGCTTGAAATTCCTGTCTTTGACAGCGCTTTGTTGCTGCAGGAGCTTGCGCTCTTTCGCGACTGGTTTGTCACTAAACTGCTAAAGCGCACGCTTTCAAGCGAGGAAAACCTGCTCATTACGCAAACCTTCCAAACCCTCGCGAACGCAGTCAGCCGCCAGCCGCGCGTGTTGACGCACCGCGACTATCATTCACGCAATCTAATGGTACTGGCAACGGAGAGCTCACAGCCGGAACTCGGTGTCATTGACTTCCAGGACATGGTCTATGGCCCATGGACGTATGATGCCGTGTCGCTGCTCAAAGATTGCTACATCCAGTGGCCTTTGGAACAGGTGGAAAGTTTAGCCTTGGCGTATTACGCAGGCCTTCCCGAGGCGCTGAAAACATCAGAATCAGTTTTCCTGAAGGACTTCGCGCTTTGTGGTCTGCAACGCCATCTGAAAGTGCTTGGTATTTTTTCGCGTCTCAGCCTGCGTGACAACAAGCCGCGCTATCTCAGCGACTTGCCGCTCGTGCTTGACTATACGCTGGCCGCACTTGAGGGTATGGACGAATTTTCAGACTTTTACCGCTGGATGCGAACGGAGATTCATCTGCCATGAAGACTGCCATGCTGCTTGCTGCCGGACGCGGCGAGCGTCTGAAGCCTCTGACAAACCACCTGCCCAAGGCCTTGTGCGAAGTTGGGGGCAAACCGTTAATTGTCTGGCATGTTGAACGCCTGCGCCTTGCGGGATTTTCGCATCTTGTCGTTAACCATGCGTGGCTCGGCGGACAGATTCGTGCCTGTCTTGGAAATGGGCAGCGTTTTGGCGTAGAGATTGACTATGCGCCCGAACCCCCGGGCGGACTTGAAACGGGTGGCGGGATTTATAACGCACGCCATTTACTGGGAAGCGCGCCTTTTATAACGGTTAATGCCGATATTTTTACAGATTTCCCTTTTGAAACGCTGACATTATCTGAAGATGCGCTGGTAAAACTTGTGCTCGTTGACAATCCCCTTCATAACGCTGACGGGGATTTCGGCCTCCTTAAGGATGGACGCGTAAGCAACCGGGAACGGCGCTTCACGGCAGCGGGCATCACCTGCTACCACCCGAGTGTACTTGAGGCATTAAAGCCAGGACGGTATCGTATTGCACCGCTTTGGCGGGAACTCGCAGAACAAGGACTGGCATTTGGAATGATTCACAGAGGCATATGGACCGATATTGGCACCACGCAGCGCCTCATGGAGGCGCAGGTTCTGGTGTGAGGAGCCAGTAACTTACATGGACTGCGACTGGTTGGGGCGCACGTTTTGTTCTGGTGCCGGTTCTGGTGTGGCATTAACAGAGGGTTTTGCGCTGTCGACAGCAACTTTTGGTGCGGCCGCCGCTTTCTGTGCGGGCTGCTGATAATCATGCAGATACACACGGCCAAGGCTTACACCGCGCTGCTCAAGATCGCGCTTAACCCGGTTTTGCAGGATATCGCGCGCCTTATCTGGATTAACGCGTCGTTCATTACCCTCAGCGCCCACTTCTATAAAGCGTCCGTCCCGAAGGGTCATGCCACGGGATGCCATGGAAGCATCCACCTGCTTATCGAGTGCCGCAATTACGTTCTCCGGTAAGACGTCTCCTGTCTGCGACAACCAGACACGCTGATACTCTCCCTCGTTACTGACGGCAAAATGCGCCTGATAACCGGCACCGGGGTCAAGTTCGCTGCAGGCCTGAGTGGCGCGCAGGTTCATGGCCGATTCAGGTGATTCGCTAAACTGCGTTACCTGACCTGCCCAGTTATTAAATTTATTAACCATGTTACTGATGTATTCTTTGTCAAAACGACGCAGGGTCAGTTCTTCCTGCAAACGGACAACCGCATATTGTGCGGCTTCAGGACTGGAAGCCGTCTGAGGCAGCTTCATTCCCACCACTTCAGAAGTAAGCGGCGGTCGCACAATACCGCTGCCACGATGGGTTATGGGTAGAGCCATGGTAACACTCCGAATCAGTTATCCGCTGTTTTAATCATACCAGAGAATTTTTCAAGATGGAGGCTTCTTCAGGCGCCTAAACGTTAAGAGGATGTAAATCCTCTCAAGCCCCCCGCAGCGATGCCGCGAGGGAAGTCTAGTCTATGACTTACGCCTTGTCATCAAACGGCGATGGGTATTTACCAACACAGGACTGGAAGTGCATTTTCTTCATCGAAGCCGGCGTAAACTCATCAACAAGAATGGCATCCCAGCGCGCTTTTTCAACGTCAAGCAGCGCTTTTGCCTCGGCGGCGGAAAGTTTACCATCGGCCACTTTCGTGTTAAGAAACGCCTTGACATCCCACGCGCCCACGCGGCGCATTTCAGGAACCCTCTCATAAAGCCCTGCATTACGGATAATCTGCTGGAGCGCATGTTCCATTCTGTCGAGGGGCTGTTCGGGATTGCCAGACAAATAGGCGTCCTTTATGAGGCGGTTACGATAGCTGTTATTGCCCATCATGGCTTTTGCAAGTTTTGCCTCAAGCCTGTCGCCGGGAACGCGCATGCGCTGTCCATAGGGAAACGCGATAAAACGCGCCAATATTCCAAGCGGGCGAACCGGAAATTCCCGGCAGAACGCAAGCATGGCCTTTTCAGCATGGTGGAAGCAATATTGCAGCGCCCAATGCGCATGCAGTGATTCTTCAGCATCGGCATTGTGTTCTTCAGCAACCCGAATGACCGCCATTGCCATGTACAGGTAAGACATGGCATCCGCAAGGCGGGCGGAAAGGCGTTCACGCCGCTTCAAATCACCGCCCAGCACAATCAATGCAAGATCAGCAATCCACGCGAAGGCTTCTGACAAACGGGACAGGTTCGAGTATGCGCTGCTGAAAGGTCCCGCAGGAACTTTGATAAAGCCACCACCTGTAAAGGCAGATGTGACTGTTTTGCCGAAATTTGTCATGAAGTAGCTGATGTGTCCCCAGATGGCCTTGCGAAATGCGGCCTTATCATCGCGTGCAATGGCATAAAACTCATCGCGGATAAACGGATGACACGCCATCGAGCCCTGACCAAAAATGAGCAGGTTGCGCGACATGATGTTGGCGCCTTCAACAGTAATGGAAATGGGAATGCTCTGATAAAGGCCAGTCGTATAGTTGCGGGGCCCGACCACTACAGCGCGCCCGCCATGAATATCCATGGCATTATTGATAACAATACGCGCAAACTCGGTATTAAAATACTTTGCAATAGCCGAAGCTACCGAGGGTTTTTTGTGTTCGTTAACGGCCGCAACGGTCAGGAGCCGGGTCGCGTTGATGAGATAATTAAGGCCGCCAATTTCAGCGAGTTTCTCTGCCACGCCCTCAAATTGGCCAATCTCAACCCCGAACTGACGACGGATGCGCGCAAACGCGCTGGTGGCGAGATACGATACGGTTGAGGTACCCGCTCCAAGAGCCGGCAGCGAAATCGAACGACCGATAGAAAGGCACTCTACCAGCATTTTCCAGCCGAGGCCCGCGTTTTTCTGCCCGCCGATAATACTGTCGATGGGAACCCAGAGGTCTTTCCCGCGCAGGGTTCCGTTCATGAAGGGCTGGTCGGCCGGCAAATGGCGGTTGCCAATTTCAAGACCTTTGGTGTCGCGGGGAATTAATAGACAGGTAATACCCTCACATCCCACACCTTCTAGCAGTTTGTCAGGGTCATGAAGTTGAACCGCAAGACCGACAAGCGTTGCTACAGGTGCCAGAGTTATCCAGCGTTTTTCAAGCGTAACCGAGAGCCCCAGTACCCGCTCGCCATTCACCTCGCGCGCCATCACAATGGCTTTAGACTGAATAGACGTGGCATCACTGCCGGCTGTTGGTTCAGTAAGTGCAAAGCAGGGAATCTCTTCGCCGCTGGCAAGGCGCGGCAACCAGCGCTGTTTTTGTTCTTCCGTACCGTAATAGCACAAGAGTTCACCTGGCCCCAGAGAGTTTGGCACCATGACAGTGACCGCCGCCGCGCCAGAACGGGTAGCAAGCTTCATCACCACCTCAGAGTGCGCGCGTGCCGAAAATCCAAGGCCGCCGTATTCCTTCGGAATAACCATGCCAAAAAAACGTTTTTCCTTCATGTATTGCCAGACATCCTCCGGCAGGTCATGGGACTGTCGGACCGACCACTCATCCACCATGGCGCAAAGCGTATTGGTTTCGTTATCCAGAAAGGCCTGCTCTTCCTCCGTGAGTGTTGTGCGCACCTTTTGCAGACGCTCCCAGTCGAGGCTGGCGGTAAATATATCCTGCTCAAGCCAGGTATCCCCCGCGTTGAGGGCTTCTTCTTCCGTGCTCGAGAGTTTAGGAACGGATTTTCGTGCGTGCTGAAACAGGCGGTCGGCAATCCACATGCGCAGCGGTTCTACATAGAGGACAGCGATAGTAATGACAATGCCACCCCAGAACAGCATATCGGTAAACGTAGAGGTTTTAGCAATAAAAGCCAGTGCCAGCAGCCAGAGAATAGAACCTGCGGTCCAGACATGCTTCCCCCACTGATTCGCAAGAACGGCAACGGTAAAGATAAACCAGATAAGAAACATTCCGAGTGTCAGCATCATTCCCTGTTCTCCCTGTCAATGGGGCATCAAAATCATTTATTAACAACAAGCTAAAGGCCGAGTATACTCGTTATAAAAGGGCATGGGAATAGCCACAGGAACCGCATGAACACTCGTCTGTTCTGGAACTTTGAAACAACGGGAACAGCCTTTGGCTTTCCGCCGAACACCGACCTGCCTAAAGGTTCGCTGCGCTGGGAAATGCGCTGGTTTTGGCCACACGACCGCCCCATTCTTCTGCAGGGGCTTGATGCATCCTTTCTGGAACTCACACAGTTTAAAACCAAACACCGTACTGATACTTACTATCTCCTCGATGACCTTCCGGCAAACCTCAAACGGCGCAACCATCGCCTTGTCTATAAGCCGCTCATTGCACGCGATGGCAACCTGTATGGGTATGGTAAAAAAATCAACCTGCATGAAGTGCCGCCTGACACCCCGCTGCCGGGTCTCGCGCACCTGCTGGCAGGCGAGCTCGTTCATCGGCGGGAAACGGCGCATCCGAGGCTTTTAATTACCAAAACGGCGCTCATCCGCGAATTCAGCATCCCCGCAGGCTGTCTGATGGAATTCACCCGCATCACGCACAATGGCGGCGTCTATTTCAGCTTCAGCATTGAATCGCGCAGCAAAACTGTGATTCATGCACTGGCCGCACACCTGCAGCCCGATGGCCTCTGCTGCGATTATCCAACGTTTCTGCGACAGACCTGGCCCTCATAATGCCATCATTTGCAAGCGCCCTCCTGCTTACGCTCGTCTTCAGCATACAACCCGCCATGGCCTTTGAATTCTGCGACCGCAACGCGCTGCCCGCCCCCTGGGACAGGCTGCTCACGGCACCGCTCCTGACGCCGGGACTCGCACGTTTTTACGCGCGTTCACCGCGTATTGAACGGTTGCTGGAGGTGCACAGTACCTCGACCGGGCTACTGGCGCGCGCCATTCGGATGGTGGTGGATGTAAAAGGCAGGCCCAATGAAAAACGGATAATTGAAGCGGCATTGATTGTCATTAATCTTAGCGCTCTGCCGGCAGGCGTACGTGAAGGGGTTTTACAGACCGACCTCCCCTTTGGAGCGCTTCTCGAGCGTGAACGTGTACAGGTACAGAGTAAGGGGCGTCAGTATTTTAAGCTCTCCTGCAGCCCGCTCTTTGTATGGCTGCTTGACTGCTCGCCTGACGCCGTCTTTTACGGACGCACCCACCTCCTCGTTGATGCCGCTACCCGCACCTGGCTTGCCCGGGTCATGGAAGTGGTACCTGTTAAGACTGCTCAATAAAAGCACACCACCTTGTCAGAGTGGCTGACGGACACTACTCTGTTGATATAAACATCAAGGATGTGGACCATGGCGATTGAATTGAGTCACCCGGACTGTTACATCAACCGCGAAGTCTCCGCTCTCGCGTTTAACGAGCGCGTGCTTGCACTGGCGCATGATGAGCGGGTGCCGCTTCTTGAGCGCATGCGTTTTCTCTGTATCTGCAGCGGGAATCTGGACGAGTTTTTTGAAATCCGCATGGCAGGATTGCGCGAAAAAATCGCACTCTCCTCGCGCAGCCCTGCGCTGGACGGCCAGCCTGCGGAAGAACTGTTTTCGCATCTCAGCAAGGGGGCTCACCGCCTCTCAGATGAACTCTACCGCATTTATAACGCCGAGCTTTTGCCGGCGATGGCGCGCGAATCCATCCATTTTCTGCCGACAGATGCATGGTCTGACGATATTATCATGTGGTCCAAGCACTATTTTAAAAATGAAATACTGCCGATTGTCAGCCCCATCGCGCTCGATTTAGCGCACCCCTTCCCGCGGCTTTTCAATAAAAGCCTGAATTTCATTATCGCCTTAAGTGGCAAGGACGCCTTTGACCGAAACATCGATTATGCCGTGGTGCATGCACCGCGCGCACTGCCGCGCATGCTGCGCCTGCCCTCAGAGCTTTGTCCTGATGGCACTTATTTTGTACACCTGTCCTCCATCATCAAAATGCACGTTGGTAACCTTTTCCCCGGCATGGAAATTGGCGGCTGCCACGCTTTCAGGCTGACACGCAACAGTGATTTGTTTTTGCGTGATGAAGAAGTCGATGACCTTGCCGCAGCGGTTCAGCGAGAAATTTTCTCACGCCACTACGGACATGTGGTGCGGCTTGAGGTAGATGCCGCGTGCCCGACTTCCACCGTGGATTTTCTCCTGCAAAAACACCACCTGCGCCATGAAGATGTCTATTTTTGTGATGGACCGGTGAATCTGCATCGCTATCTTGGTGCGGTTAACAGCATCAACCGCCCTGATTTAAATTATCAACCCTTCAAACCGCAGTATCCAATGTTCATGGAGAACCGGCGAAACCTGTTTGCGGTTCTTGATGAGCAGGATATCCTGCTGCACCATCCTTACCAAAGCTTTGATGTAGTGATTGATTTTGTGCGCCAGGCAGCCGCCGACCCTCAGGTGCTCGCCATCAAACAAACGCTCTATCGCACGCATTCGGGCTCTGTAATGGTAAGTGCGCTTGCAGAAGCGGCGCGTTCCGGCAAGGAGGTCACCGCCGTAATCGAACTGCGTGCGCGCTTTGATGAAGAATCAAACCTCAAACTGGCCAACCGTCTGCATGAGGCAGGAGTGCTGGTGCTTTATGGGGTTGTAGGCTATAAAACACATGCAAAAATGACGCTGGTGGTGCGCCGTTTTCATGGGAAACTCAAGCGCTACGTGCATTTAAGTACCGGTAATTATCATGAAAAAACGGCGCAGCGCTATACGGATATGGGATTGCTGACCAGTGAGCCGTCTATCACGACTGATGTCCAGATGATTTTTCAGCAATTGACGGGCCTTGGTAAAACGGTGCGGCTGAAGTCGCTGTTCAATGCGCCCTTTACGCTGCAAAAATGCCTGCTTGAACAGATTGAAAAATGCACACAGGCAGCCCTTGCAAAAAAGAACGCGGAAATTTTCATCAAGGTGAACGGCCTCACCGACAAAACCATGATAAAGGCTTTATACGAGGCATCGATAGCCGGCGTAAAAATCCATCTTTTTGTGCGCAGCATCTGCTGCCTTAAACCGCAGGTTGCCGGTGTTTCAGAAAACATCCGTGTGACCTCCATTGTGGGGCGTTTTCTTGAACATCATCGCATTTACCATTTTCTGGCAGACGAAGAAGAAACGATGTTTTGCTCCAGTGCGGATTTGATGGAGCGCAACCTCTATAACCGCATTGAAATTTTATATCCGATTCTGGATGCAGAGTGCCAGAAGCGCATTCGTCAGGAAATTATTAAAAACTACCAGAAGGACAACCGTGACGCGTGGGAAATGCAGGCCGATGGCAGCTATCTTGCGAACACCTCGGGACGCCACAGTGCACAAACCTGGCTGCTTGAACATTTTTCCAAAGAAAAGGGCGCCTGAAGGCGCCCCTTGAAAAAGCCACCGAATTAACGGGGCATTTCTTTCCACCAGTTCGTCTGGGTTTCTGTCGCCCATTTGCCATCACGCATGCGGGCAATAAATGCTTCTGTTTTTTCGGGAGTAGACATGCCTTTGTCAAGCTTGATGCACCAGTCCCATTTGCCGCTCGTGGACCACATGCTCTCAACACCATCCCACTTCATCATTTCCTGAAGTTTTTCCCATTGCATAGGACTTTTCATGTAAATTACGCTGTGCCAGTTGTTCGTCATCATTTTTCATTCCTTGAAAGTGATTGCGTGATTGTTCCTGTTCGAAGACAGGTCTTTTCAACGTAGTACGGCTATTGAAAATAGTCCAGAAAATTACGCGCGATTTTTTTGTAATTTTCTTCTATAGTTAAAAAAACGCCTTTAATCAACGGAATGCAGCGCATGAAAAAAAACGGCATCAGTCTGCGTGGAACTGTCCCCGCTGAAGCAGCCTTCATCCTTTCACCAGAGGCCATGGATTTTCTGACACACATGGAGCGGCACTTTCGAGAAGAACGCCGGATACTTCTAAAAAAACGCGAGGCGCGACAGGCACTTCTGGATAGTGGTGGAACGCTCGATTTTCTGTCGGAAACGGAAAACATCCGCAAGGGCAACTGGCGCCTTGACAATACTCCCCATGATTTGCAGGACCGGCGCGTGGAAATCACAGGCCCCGTGGAGCGAAAAATGATGATAAACGCGCTCAACAGCGGCGCGCGCGTTTTCATGGCGGATTTTGAAGACTCCAATGCACCGACCTTTGCAAACTGCCTGCTCGGTCAGCGCAACCTGTTTGATGCCGTGCGCAAAACCATCACGTTTACAGACCCAAACTCTGGTAAACACTACGCCCTGAACGAAGAAACTGCCGTTCTGATGGTGCGCCCGCGTGGCTGGCACCTTGATGAGGCGCACGTACTGGTGGATGGTGAGCCGATGTCCGCCTCGCTCTTTGACGCCCTGCTGTATCTCTTTCATAACGCTGAAGCCCTGAAGCGCCATAATACAGGACCCTATTATTATCTGCCCAAAATGGAATCACATCTTGAGGCACGTCTTTGGGCTGACGTGTTTACGGAAGCAGAGCGCTTTCTTCACATGCCGCATGCCTCCATCAAGGCAACTGTGCTGATTGAAACCATTCCGGCCGCTTTTGAAATGGATGAAATCATTTATGCGCTTCGTGATTACATCACAGGACTGAACTGCGGGCGCTGGGATTATATCTTTTCATTCATCAAAAAATTCCGTAACCACCCTGACTGCATCCTTCCAAACCGGGCCGAAGTCACCATGACCAGCCCGTTTCTCGCAGCCTATGTGAACCTTTTGATTCAAACCTGCCACCGTCGGGGCGTACATGCGATGGGGGGCATGGCCGCACAGATACCGATTCGCAATGATGAAGTGGCAAACAGAGAAGCCTTTCTGCGGGTGCTTGAGGATAAAACACGTGAAGTGAATGCCGGTCATGATGGCACATGGGTAGCACACCCAGGCCTCATTCCTGTAGCCATGGAGGCGTTTAACCGGGGAATGCCTGGTCCGCATCAACTCTCAAGGCAGCCTGATGTGCACATCAGGCGCGAAGACCTTCTCTCCATACCTCAGGGCAAAATAACGGAAGATGGCATTCGCAATAACATCCGCGTTGGACTTTTATATCTGAAATCCTGGCTCCTGGGGAACGGCTGTGTGCCTGTCAATAACCTCATGGAAGACGCGGCTACGGCTGAAATCTGTCGCGCTCAGCTCTGGCAGTGGCTGCACTTTGCCGCCCCCGTTGAAGGCATCGGACCTTTGCGTGAATCGCTGCTGCGCTCCATGATGGAGGCCATTTTTCAGGAAGAAATGCAAGCCATAACGGGAAAGAGCAGTGAAGCAGAGGCGCTCCAGCATGCACACAAAGTACTTGATACCCTGATTTTTGGCACGAAATTTGAAGATTTTCTTACAACCGTTGCATATCCCTATCTCATAGAAGGAAATCGCCATGGACACACGGGAGCAGATTCAGCGTCTTGAAAAAGACTGGACAACCAACCCCCGATGGCACGGTATTGAGCGCCATTACAGCGCCGAAGACGTGGTTCGACTGCGTCCCACGCTTCGCATTATTCATACGCTGGCCGCTCATGGCTGCCATAAATTGTGGAGTATGCTGCAGGAAGACCAGCCGGTGACGGCTCTTGGCTGCCTGACCGGCAACCAGGCTATCCAGGCGGTTCAGGCCGGACTTAAGGCCATTTACTGTTCCGGCTGGCAGGTGGCGGGTGACCATAACAGCGCGGGTCAGGTGTATCCTGACCAGAGCCTGTATCCGGTGGATTCCGTGCCAAAACTCGTTGAAACGATTAATAATGCCCTGTTGCGTACCGATGAAATTCACCGCCTCGGCAACGACACTTCCATCGACTGGTTTGCGCCCATTATTGCCGATGCCGAGGCTGGATTTGGCGGCAACCTGAATGCCTTTGAGCTCATGAAGCACATGATTCGCGCCGGTGCCGCTGCCGTTCATTTTGAAGATCAGCTCGCATCCGCCAAAAAATGCGGCCACATGGGAGGCAAGGTGCTGGTGCCGACGATGGAGGCCATCAATAAACTGGTGGCCGCGCGCCTTGCCTCTGACATCATGGACGTGGCAACCCTCATTATCGCCCGAACAGATGCGAATGGCGCCAACCTGATAACCAGCGATATAGACCCCAACGACCAGGAATTCCTGACCGGTGAGCGTTCTGTCGAAGGCTATTACTATACCAAACCCGGATTAGAGCAGGCCATCAGCCGTGGACTGGCCTATGCGCCCTTTGCCGATATCATCTGGTGTGAAACCTCCAAACCCAATCTTGAGGAAGCCCGCACGTTTGCCAAAGCCATTCACGCGCGCTTCCCGGGCAAGCTGCTCTGCTACAACTGCTCGCCATCGTTTAACTGGCAGGCGAACGTCTCCGAGCACGACCTGAAAACCTTTCGCGAACAACTCTTTGCCATGGGGTATCGCTACCAGTTCATCACCCTTGCCGGCTGGCACTGTTTAAATCTTGCCATGTTTGAAACCGCCAAATCCTACTGTGAAGAAGGCATGCTCGCCTACTCAAGGCTGCAGCAGCAGGAAATGCGCCGGGAAGCAGATGGTTTTCGCGCAACGAAACACCAGGCGTTTGTAGGCACGGGGTATTTTGACGCGGTGCAAAACACCATTATGAAGGGTCAAAGCAGTACAACGGCGCTTAAAGGCAGCACCGAACATGAGCAGTTTCATCCGCATGGGAAAGCGTAAGAATAGCGACAGGGGCGCAATCAGCACCCCTGTCAGGAATTAACGACAGGAAGGCCCTGGCGATGACGCTTCTGTAGGCTCAGCTTCCGGCTGTTGGCACCATTTTTCAGACAGTTTCACCCCACGCGCGGCTTCTGCCACATGGGTGTCGGCATTCTCGAGAATACTCTTCAGTGCTGCCGCATCCAATGCCACTAAAAGCTGCAGCGGGTCAGGAGTAGACTGCCCGCGTAAAGCCTTCACCAACGCCCCTGTTTGTTTAGGCGCGTCCAGTAAAAGCGGTAACTTTTCATTTGAGGCGGAGAGTACGGTCTCTTTCCAGTCGCGACAGCCTGCCTTCTCAAGGCCTCCAGCCAGCTCACAAAAACGGTGAGCGCGCTTGATGAGGATGGCGTATTTTTCAGCGTCCTCCACGTCTTCTTCAAATAACCCCGTTTCAAGTGCCAGCATCACGGCGGCGAATGCAAGGTAGTGCGTGGAATCACGCCCCTTGTCTGAGCAGTTCTTCCAGAAAAGCGCTCGCCCTCTGTCTGTCATCCCTTCAACCGCCGTTGGGTCATCCGGTGAATAATCACGACCTTCGATGGTGAGTATGGGATTACCGACTGCCACCTCAGCCTGCTCCCCAAATGGATGCGACCGAACTGCAACGCATTCTGCGCCAATTAAATCCAGTATCTTCTGCGAACTGCTGGCCATAGTTTTCCTTTTCAGTGTTGAATGGTAGAACGTGGAAGGTTTCTCTTAAGGGTTGTCCCTGACAATTATTGCATCATGGCATCACGAAGTTTTTTCATGGCGTTTTTCTCAAGCTGGCGCACACGCTCAGCAGACACCTGGTATTTATCAGCAAGCTCGTGGAGCGTGGCTTTGTTCTCTACCAGCCAGCGTTGACGAATAATGTCCTGGCTGCGATCGTCAAGGCCATCAAGCGCGTGGAACATGGACTCACGTCCTAAATCACGGCTGTCTTCCTGCTCAAGAATATGCAGCGGATCGCTGTCTGCGGCCTGCAGGTAGCGCTCCGGTACCTGGGCGGGACTGTCGTCATCTTCATCGGTGGCATCGAAGGACACATTTGCCGCATACATGCGCTGCTCCATCAGGCGAACATCTTCCGGCGTGACGGACAAATCTCCGGCGATGGCGTCAACCTCTTCAGGACTCAGCCAGCCAAGACGCTTGCGTGCCTGGCGCAAATTAAAGAAAAGTTTACGCTGAGCTTTAGTGGTGGCGATTTTAACGATGCGCCAGTTGCGCACAACGTATTCGTGAATTTCCGCCTTTATCCAGTGAATGGCGAAAGACACCAGCCGCACGCCAATGGTGGGGTCGAAACGCTTCACCGCCTTCATAAGGCCGATGTTGCCTTCCTGCACAAGGTCGCCAAGCGGCAGACCGTATCCAAGGTATCCACGCGCCACCCGCACCACATACCGTAAATGTGCCAGAACCAGTCGACGCGCCGCCTCAAGATCACCCTCTTCGTGAAAGCGGCGCGCACAGGCGAGCTCTTCCTCAGGTGAGAGCATGGGGATTTGGTTGACGTGATGGATGTAGGCATCCAGACTGCCAACCGGTACATGCAGGGCGGAAAGCTGCAGGGACTGATTCATGGATACACTCCTGTTCAATCAAATGAAAAAACTTGATTCATTTTAGCACATTTTAAGAACAATGAGCATGCTACGGCAATCGAGGCTCTCCGGTCAAGTCCGTGCACCCTCATCGCGCGACAAAAAAGGCAGAACCGCGAGCTTTGCCCCCATCCAGCCCAGAAGTGCCGCGAGCAATACCGTCAGCACGGTCTGCATAAAACTGACACCCTGAACGCTAAATTGCGTAGCATACGCTTCTGCTACTCCGTTTACGGCACTACGCAGGCTCCAGAGCAGCGACTCGGCAAAAAAGAGCGCGAGCAGAGCACCGCCCGTACCAAGCCATATTCCAGAATAGAGAAACGGACGGGCGATATAACTGTCAGGCGCGCCCACAAGCTTCAATACACGAATCACTTCCATGCGCGCATGCATCAGGAGTCGCATCGTATTGCCAATAATCAACACGACCGCACCGGCAAGGAGCAGCATCAGTCCGCGGTCAAAGGCGTTCAGAAGATTCATGAGCGCATGCAGTCGGGTGACAAAGGCGCGGTCTTCCTGAACCTCTTCAACCAGCGCGCTTGTGCGCAAACGGTCGAGAAGCGCATCTTCAGCCGCTTCAGAGGTGACCGACAGTGACGGCGTGACATCAATCACGGCAGGCAGCGGATTATCTGGAAGGTACTGGAGCACCTCTCCCATGCCACCCTCAGCGGCAAGCTCGGCAAGCCCTTCGGCCGGCAGTTTCAGCACGGCATCGCCAACGCCCGGCAGGCTCGCGAGCGTATCGCGCACGGCACGGGCCTCTTCTTCCGTAACGCCACTTTTGAGGTACACGGCCATATGGCCCCCGTTACGCCAGTCCACCTTAAGGCCTGAGAGGTTGTGAGACACTACCCACAGCAGCGTTGGCAGCGTCAGCGCAAGCGCGATAACCGTCATCGTAAAAAGGCTTGAGAGTGGACGCGCGGCGAGTTCATTAAGACTGCTCAGGGCGGCCTGACGGTGGTGCGTGAGACGCAGGGACATTCGGCTCAACATGCGCGGCCTCCTTTTAAGCAGACAATCCGGTGCTTCATGCTGGCTATAAGGCCCAGCTCGTGAGTGGCCACCAGCACGCTGACTCCCGCCTGGTTTAACTGTTCAAAAAGGCGCATGATTTCCACCGAAAGCCCCGGGTCAAGGTTACCGGTAGGCTCGTCTGCGAGCAGGAGTGCGGGCTTGTGCACAATGGCGCGGGCAAGGCCAAGACGCTGCTGTTCGCCGGCAGAAAGCTGCGGAGGCAGGCTGTTTGCACGGTCAAGAAGCCCCACCCTGTCGAGGGCTGCATGCACCCGCTTCTGGAGTATGGCGCCGGGCATTCCCTGAATATGAAGCGGCAGGGCAATGTTTTCGAAAACCGTGCGGTCGCTCACGAAAAAAGGCGATTGAAACGTTATGCCAAGTGTTGAGCGAAAAGGTGCAATACCGGATTTTTTTAACGTATCGAGACGCACGCCATTAACCGTTATCTGGCCCGCGGTCGGGCGTTCCAGCGCGCACACAAGTTTCAGAAGGCTGCTTTTACCGGCACCGGAGTGCCCGGTCAAAAACACCATTTCTCCTTGCTCCATGGAAAAATCCACCTGCGACAGCGCCTCAAATCCCCCAGGATAACGCTTGGAAACCTTTTCCAGACGAATCATGTCTTCACTCCCCGTGTTCAGGAACGTCATCATGCCCGAGAATGGCGCGAACGTATGCGTTCGCGTCAAAGGGACGCAGATCGTCAATCCCCTCACCCATGCCCACAAATCGAAGCGGTATTTTCAGGGTATCGGCGATGGCGAGAAGTATGCCGCCCCGCGCCGTGCCATCGAGTTTGGTCATGGTGATACCACTTACCGCCACCGCCTCATGAAATTCACGTGCCTGATTAACCGCATTCTGGCCAATGCCTGCATCAAGCACCAGCATCGTTTCATGCGGTGCCGCCGGGTCAATTTTCTGCAGGACACGGCGAATCTTGCGCAATTCCTCCATCAGGTTGCCCTGAGTGTGCAGGCGCCCGGCCGTATCAGCTATCAGGATGTCCATCCCGCGAGCTTTTGCTGACTGAAAAGCATCAAAAACCACCGATGCGCTGTCAGCACCGGTGCTCTGCGCGACCACCGCGACATCGTTACGCTCGCCCCAGGCCTGCAACTGCTCAACCGCCGCAGCACGAAACGTGTCACCTGCAGCCAGCATCACCCGCTTGCCCTGCTCGCGAAAGTGGCGGGCCAGTTTTCCGGCCGTAGTCGTTTTACCGGCGCCGTTAATGCCGACCATAAGAATCACAAAGGGACTGGCATCGGGAGTCATTGGTTCGAGCGGCTGGGCACAGGGGGCAAGAATCGCACGCAGGTCTTCTTCCAGTGTCGTAAAGAGTGCCTCTGAATCTTTCAACTGATGGCGCGCGAGGCGTGCCCGCAGCGCATCAGTAAGCCGCGTAGCAGTGTCAATGCCGACATCCGCGCTGATAAGCAGCGTCTCCAGCTCTTCAAGAAGTTCGGGGCTGATTTCCTTACGCCCGAGAAACAGTCGGCCAATGCGCTCCCCAAGCTGGTGGCGCGTCTTTCCAAGCCCCTCTCGAAAGCGTTCAAAAATCCCGCGAGGCGCTTCTAGGGCAACCTGCGTGCCGGGCTCGTGTGAGGTCGGAGCTTCGGGCGTGGTGTTTCGCTTAAACCATTTCATCATGGGGTGTACAACGATAGTTAAATGTGGAATTCTATCACCTTTTTCAACACAGGGTTAGCATGCCTAAACTTCTGCCATTTTTGCTCGCACTCTGTGCAGGCAGCGCTCTTGCCGCCGTTGAGCAGTTTAAGCTGGATAACGGGCTTCGCGTTATCGTAAAAGAAGACCATCGCGCGCCGGTGGCCGTTTCCATGATATGGTATAACGTGGGTTCCGCCGATGAGCCAGCCGGCATCACCGGAGTCTCTCACGCGCTTGAGCACCTGATGTTCAAGGGCACCAAACGCTACCCTCTCGGTGTCTTTTCAAAAACTGTCGCCTCCATTGGCGGTGAAGAAAACGCGTTCACCAACAATGATTACACCGCGTATTACGAAAAAATTGCGGCTAAAAATCTCCCCCTGATGCTGGAGCTTGAAGCCGACAGGATGAAAAACCTGCTGCTTGACCCTCAGGAATTCTCGCGGGAAATCCGCGTTATCCAGGAAGAGCGGCGCATGCGCACCGATGACAATCCCAAAGCACTCGCCTTTGAACGCTTTATGGCCGCAGCCCATCTCTCAGCACCTTACCACAGCCCGGTTATTGGCTGGATGAGCGATCTTGAGCACATGCGCGTTGAGGATGCCCGTACCTGGTACGCCCGTTATTACGCGCCCAATAACGCGACACTGGTGGTGGTTGGCGATGTAAATCCGCAAAACGTGAAAGCGCTTGCGCAAAAATATTTTGGCGACCTGAAGCCCTCTTCGCTGCCAGAACGCAAAACTGTTATGGAGCCGCCGGCGCTCGGTAAAAAGACCGTGCAAATCAGCGCACCGGCGCAGCTGCCAATGGTCATGCTCGGCTATTCCGTCCCGGGCGTCACCACGGCCAAAAATCCTGAAGATGCGTATGCGCTGGAAGTCATCGCCGGTATTCTTGATGGCGGCGAAAGCGCGCGTTTTCAGCGTGAACTTGTACGCAGGGAGCGCATCGCCGCATCTGCCAGTGCCTGGTATAACCTGTATGCGCGCTACACGACGCAGTTTATCGTTTTTGGCACTCCCGCAGCAGGCCATACCTCAAGAGAGCTTGCCAGCGCGCTGCAGAAATCCCTTGATGCGCTGAAAACCGAAAAGGTTTCCGAAAAAGAGCTCCAGCGGGTCAAAAACCAGATAATTGCGCAAAAAACCTTTGAGAAAGATTCGCTGTTTGGTCAGGCAATGGAAATCGGACTGCTTGAAACGGTCGGGCTTGGCCAAAAAACAGGCGCGGACTATGTCAAACGTATCCGTGCCGTGACGCCTGAGAATATCCAGGACGTTGCCAGACGGTATTTCCGCGCGCAATCGCTGACAGAAGCCGAACTTTTTCCTGAACCACAAAACGGGGCCTCGTGATGAAAACTTCCCTGCTTGCCCTCCCCCTCTGCCTTGCAAGCTTTGCCTGCGCAGCAAAGGCCATACTGCCTGGTACCGAACGCTGGGTGACCACCAGCGGGGTTCGTGTGGTCTTCTATCCCGCACACGAAGTGCCGATGCTCGATATCAATGTGGCACTGGCCGCAGGAAGCGCTTGGGATGACAAACATCCAGGCCTCAGCATGCTGACAGCAAGCCTTATCGACAAAGGCAGCCGCGGGCAGGATGCAACACAGATTGCCGAGCGGCTTGAAAACACCGGCGCACAGTTTCGCGCTCAGACAAGCCGTACCATGCTGGCTCTGAGTCTTCGCACCCTCACCGAACCCGAAGCCCTGAGTGAGGCGACCGGTGTGTTTGCCGATATGCTGGCTCATCCTGATTTCGATAATGAGGCTGTTCTGCGTGAGAAAGAATTGCAGAAAATGGCGATTCATGAAGGCAATGAATCCCCCGACAACGTGGCCAGCAACACGTTTTTTGCAAAACTCTATGGGACGCATCCGTATGCGCATGCCGTCACCGGTACCATTGAAAGCGTCAATGCCATAAAGCGTGATGACGTACGAACGTTTTACAAAACGTATTTTACCGGACGTAACACCGTCATGGTGCTGGTTGGAGATATTGATTCTCAAAAAGCGCACGCGCTTGCAGACGCCATCACCCGCGACCTGCCAAAAGGCGCACCGGCGCCAGTCATTTCCAAAGCGTCCCCGCTTACAACTGCGGAGAATGCAGCGGTCCCGTTTCCGTCCAGCCAAACGGTGCTTCGCCTTGGCGAAGTCAGCATTGACCATCATTCTCCAGACTATTTTCCCCTTACAGTCGGCAATTACATTCTGGGGGGTGGAACTCTTGTGTCGAGACTCAGCCTTGAGGTGCGCGATCGCCGTGGTCTTACTTATGGTGTGTCCAGCCAGTTTGCCCCCATGCCGGCCGGTGGCCCGTTTTTGATTGGTCTATCGACTAAAACGGCAAGTGCTGCAGAGGCACTCGCGCTGACACGCGATACCCTTAAGGACTTCGTCGCGAAAGGACCAACAGACGCAGAGCTTGCCGCGGCGAAGCAGTTTTTACAGGGCAGCTTCCCGCTCTCGCTCTCCGGTAACCGCAACATTGCCGAGCTGTTGTTAAAAATCGCATTCTATAACCTGCCTGAAGAGTATCTCGACACGTACCTGGCGCGCATCAACGCGGTCAATGCCGATGCCATACGAACGGCGTTTCAGAAGCATATTAAACCCGGTCAGATGTTAACCGTATCAGTAGGGAAAATGGTTTGAAGCCTGGTATTCGCATCATTGGCGGGCGGTTTCGCGGTCGGAAAATCCCGGTGCCGGACTGCCCGGGTCTACGCCCGACCACGGACCGAGTACGTGAAACCCTCTTCAACTGGCTGATGCCGCGCATGCATGAAGCGCGTTGCCTTGATGCCTTTGCCGGCAGCGGCGCGCTCGGTTTTGAAGCACTCTCACGCGGCGCAAACGCCGTTGTCATGCTCGAAAAAGACGCAAAGGCGCACGCCAGCCTGCAGCGCGTTGCCGAGACACTTAAGCGTCCTGAGCTGCAGATAATTAAAACCGATACCTGCATATATCTTGCTGAGGCCAGCACCGCCTTTGATATTATCTTTCTCGACCCCCCCTATCATGCAGGTCTTCTTGAAAGCTGCCTTGCACATATTGAAAAGAACCGCCTGCTGACAGCTGAGGGCGTCCTGTATGTTGAAGCCGCGGCTCCCCTCAGTCCCCCTGCGGCGTTTCAGGTGCTTCGAGAAGGTCGGGCGGGACTTTCGCACTATGCGCTGTGGATATGGTCGCGTTGAACCAAATCCTTCATACGCGAATCAGCCGGATGGCGCGAATCTTCTTGACAAGCAGTAAGTCTACTGTTTCAATCAACGGAGACTCTATCCAATCCAATCAAGCCCTAATGAAGAAGAGATTCATCCTGTTTGTCGCAGTTGCCGCCCTGCTGGCCGGATGCGCCACCACTACGTTTAAAAAGCCGCCAGTGAATGCGCCGGCTGATGATGCGTCCATCAAAATTGCTGAAGCGGCTAATTCTGTCAGTGAATCCATGTATGCCATGGCACGGGTGGAGAAAGTTATTACCCCGCCAGCACACGATAATACCCTGAGCATCCCCAATGCCTATGACCTCCAGGCACGCGCTTCCGTCGACTGGGCGGGGCCGGTGCAGGAAGTTACCGAGCGCGTGGCGAAGGCCGCACATTTTCGCCTGCGGGTGCTTGGACGAGAGCCCGCGATTCCCGTACTGGTGAGCATTACCGCTGAAGACAAAAGTCTTGCTGAAATCCTTCGTGATATCGACTATCAGGCTGGCAGCAAGGCCAGTATCCATGTCTATCCCAACAGTCAGGTTGTTGAATTGCGCTATGCGAAAATTTATTCCTAGTCTTCTTGTGACCGCCGCTCTGGTGCTCGGCGGCTGCGCCCCCCGCACGCCACAGCGAACCGGAGATACCGGCTCACTGGCCGGCCTTCAGTCAATGGCCGATACCGGTGGAACCGCGCGCACGCGCTCACGTACCTCACAGCAAATGAGCAAAATTCGTGAAATGGCTTTGCGTGAAACCGCCCTGAGTCTTGGTGCGCAGGCAGCTCTTGCCGCGCGCGCCAAGGAAATTGACGAGCAGCTTAACAAGCAGGCGCGCCGTCTGGACACCATTTTTGACTTTAACGCTCTCGTGCTTGAACATAATGTGCTGCCACCGGTGCTTCTGGAAGGCCGTAACACGCTGAACCTTGCTGATACCCAGACCATCCGCGTCTCCGACAGAACCTATAAAGTCTCAAAGCAGGCTCGTTTTGTCACGACCCCGCCAAACTGGCGCCAATACCTCTGGATGGACTATAAAAAGCCTGAGTACCCCAATGTTACCCTGCTCCCGAAAACCCGTGCCGAACGACAATTGTGGTGCCATTACATCGAAAAAGGCTGGAAAAACGGCATTGAACAGGCCAACACCATTCTTGAGGAAAGCGTTGCACGCATCAAGGAAGACTTTGCAGGCATGATTCTTTATCGAAAGCTGCTGGCCATGAACATGGTCTCGGCACCGTTTGTATCGCACACAGACCTCGGCGTTACCGGGGATGCGAATGAAATTCATATCGATGACCGTGTACTGCGCATCACTGCTCTGCCGGCACTGAATGTCAACAGCGAAGAGTGGCGCGCCGCCGTTGCCCGAGAGGAAAATACCCTTGCTCAGTATCGCAACATGGAAAAAGTCGCGCGCGGTGCGGAAATCAACATCACCAGCAAAGCCTGGCAACCCGTGATTGCACCCATTAATGACCGGGGGATGCCATGAACAACCTGAACTTCATGCCGGATGAGCCATCACGGTTTACCCCGCTTTTCATGGAGAAAATGCTGGAGCATGCCGAGAGCCTGAACGCGTCTGACATCACCATCCAGACAGGCGAACCCATCTATGCTGAGGTGTATGGACGGCTTTTGCGTCTGACTAACCGGCGCCTTTCGAATACGGAAGTGGGCGACCTTATCAACAACATTTACGGCCCTAATGCTACAACGCAACTTTTATCCGGTAAGGACATTGATACGCATTTTGAATTTCGTCCAAACCGTGGTCTGCGTTACCGCTACCGGGTGAATGGTACTGCATGCCTTGTTGAGGGACATGATGCTATCCAGATAACGCTGCGTACCATCCCGACTACTCCGCCAAAACTTGAATCCATGGGGTTGCCTGAGAACATACTCGAAGCCATAGCCCCACAGGAAGGCATCGTATTTATTACTGGCGCCACCGGTTCAGGAAAATCAACCCTGCTGGCATCCATTATTCGAAGCCTCATCGAAGCGGATGAGTCTAACCGCAAGGTATTAACCTACGAAGCGCCCATTGAATTTGTTTACGATGAAATTGAAGCTGCATCTTCCGTGGTCAGCCAGTCAGAAATTCCCCGTCATCTGCCAAATTTCGCTGATGGTGTGCGTAACGCCCTTCGGCGCAAGCCGCGGCTCATCATGGTGGGAGAGTGCCGTGACGCGGAAACCATCAGTGCCGCCCTTGAGGCCGCGTTAACCGGTCACCCGGTCTATACAACCCTGCACACGTCGGGTGTGGCCGAAACCATGCGCCGCCTCGTAACCTCCTTTGCCGGTGAAGAGCGCCTTGGGCGCACTATTGATATTCTCGAAACCATTCGCCTCTGTATCTGGCAAAAACTGGTGCCGACCGTGGATGAAAAACGGGTGGCGCTGCGGGAATATCTGGTGTTTGACGAAGCAACGCGCGACATCCTGCTGGAGTCTGATCCGAACGAAGTAACCGCTGTTACCCGACGACTCGTTCGTGAACGCGGTCAGTTAATGACGGTGGACGCCAAGGCGAAGTTTGAACAGGGTATTATCAGTGAACGTGTCTACAAGCTGATAACCGCAGGCACAAAAGACTATTCTCAACACGGGTTTTAAGGCTCAGGCCTGCGTACGGACAAAATTGTTGTCTTCTCAGATCTCATGCTGGAGTTAGCCCCGTGCCGCCACATGGATGGGTTCCTGCCTGCGCGGGAATGACAGGATTCGGGGTGTGTGCAGAGGCCAAAATCTCTCCCACACTGTCTTCCCCGCGCAGGCGGGGACCCATTCGGGATGTGGCACGGAGCCAGCGCATGGAACGATTCAGCCTGCTCACGGTACAAAAATACACGTGAATCCCCCGGCGCGGAAAAAATGTCCCGTACACAGGGCTCAGGCACATCCTCATTACAAGATGCTGCAAATGCGATGCAGGGTGTCATTGTGCGCTTTAATGCACAACCCGTCAAAACTTCATGTTTTCGCTTCACATCATGCACTGAGGACTCTCACTAAGTACACATGCATGGCGCATGTGCCATGCACGATAACCGGTACTCTCCCACTTAAGACTCTTCTCCACCGCCGACACTGCCTCCCCCTTTGCCTGAAGCACCGTCGGATTTGCCAAGGATCTTCTGGATACCTCCTGAAGCGGTCTTGGTAACCTGTGCCTGTGCACGGGTGACAGACTCTTGCGCTTTTTCCACTTTACCTTTGGTTTCTTCTGACCATTGCAGCGTTTCCTGACCATAGCTCTCCGGCTGTCCGCCAATCCAGCGCAGCACTTTATCCGGCAGCATGGCAATGAGGGTAAACGACTTTTGTACGACCGTCATGTACATGCTGGTATAGATGAGTGCAGAGAAGAAGTAGGCATAAATTCCAGCCCAGTCACTGTAGCCTCCCGTACCGGAAACCGCGGTTGACTGCTGTTGCTGTTGGTACATCGCTTTTGTAGCCTGACGACCTGCCGTAGCCTGGTCACTTTCAAGGGGATTCACGATACTGCCGGACTGAATGAAGGCAATGGCGTGGTCGAATCCAGTATTAATCAGCCACACACCGACATAGGTCAGTGCGATTCCTGCGATAAACCCGATTATCATTAACGAAGGACGCAGGAACACGTTCATGAGCAGCATCATCGCCTGCTCCCCTTTACCAAACGCTTCATGCCCTTCCGGGTGCGTAACGCCGAGTGCCACAATCGGTGCCGCAACCATGGCCTCAATCACGGCCATCATCCATGCAAATGCCCCAAAGGTGAAAATCATGTAGGGAAGCATCGGAATATAATACGCGGTAAGAAACCCGACGCTAAACATGACGCCAAGCCATGCAAAAAGGAGCGGCATTCCCATCATCATGAGAGGGAAGATAAATATCCCAAAGAGTGGAATCATTGAGGCCGAAATAGCCACGCTGATGAGGTTAATCCAGAGGTTGCTGGCAAAATTGATAAACGCAGCTCCCATATTGGCCAGAGCAACAACCGGGTTAACGTTTGGAGCATCGAGGATTTCGAGGCCGGATTTAAACATGGCAGCAATTCCCTCAAGAGGAATTGTAATAAACGCCACTACCACGGTATTAATCACCTGCATCATTACATTGAGGAAGGTATTGTAGAGTATCAGGAAAATGATATTGTAAAAAATATCTCCAAGCAGCTTACCAAGGCAGAAGGAGAAAAACATAATCCATACCCGGCCACATTCAAACTTCATTTTTTGAAGCTTGGTGACCTTAACCTCTACATCAATGCTGAATTGATTCAAAAAGGTAAGGGGCGCGAGACCTGGCTGGTTAGGCAGCTGTAAGGCAGACGCATTGTTAATGTAGCCATAGACCGTATCCGCCATTGGCCCAACCGTGACGGGATTATTCTTCCCAATCGATGGCATGTTAATTCCAGGAGTATTACCAATCGCACCACTGATAAGCGCGTTTATCTGGTCAATACGGGTACTGCTTCCCTGAAACCAGGCGCAGAGAGGCGCGTACTGCTGCGAACAACCCTGAGAGGAGAAGGGGCTGCTGAGGCTTGCCACTACGTCAAAGGAGGTATTACTGTCCAGACCGGAGGAGGTATCCGTCAGCTGACTGGAGTTATCAAAATTAGTCGCTGAAGGTTGCCCCTGGTAATACACCTGATTCAAGTTGACTAAATCGAAGAAATAGCTGCCCGCCATAATCCAGCCCTGCAGCGAAGCATTCTCGATAAATGCACGTGCATTGGCCTGACTCTGGTTATCGTTTGCCTGCGCCAGAAGATTCAATGTCGGCATCATGATACCGGTATAATCGGCCAGTGCGTTTTGAAACTCTGTACCCGTCAGCAGAGGGGATGTCGAGTTGTTCTGATCAGCCCCCCACAGGATACAGGCTGAGGGGTTGGTTGTCGGATCGCACACCTGATTGTTGACCGTGAGCGGTACACCGAACTGCGTTCTTGCAAAAGGGGGCTGCCCTTCAGGTACCGGGCTTGAAGAAGGTGTTGTTGCCAGTTGCGGCGAGTTATTAACCATGGAAATCGCTACAGACTGTAAATCCATGTACATTTGCTGAATGGCGATTGCACGTGACATCTGCGCGGTTTCGAGGTCGCTCGAGGTAAGAGACGGGATGTTCTGCTGCACGCTGCTGGTTTGTGAGTCAGGCAGCGCGTTCCACGTAATGGTTCCGCAAATTCCATTAAGGAAGGCATAATCGCTGCCTGAGGACAGGTTCGGCATGGGAACACTGAACGAACTGGGCGAAGTAGCAACCGCATTGGTTCCGTTTTGCACAAGGCTTATGCCGCCCGCCTGAGTAGCGTTGCTCTGTGCGGTGACCGCATTCACTGAACTTAAAAAACCGCTTGGCGCATCGGCATCGCAGAAGGCTTTGATAGTCGGATTGGCGCCGGTGCCATAACAGGGCCCGGATGACTGTTCAGCAGCATCCTTATAAGCTTTTTGTTGCGCAGCCAGTTGATTCTGCAGACCAAGCATGCACACCTGTCCGGCGAGAATACCTGCCGCACCCTTGGCCACAGCGGAGTTTCCTGACAAGAGCATGGTAGAAGGATTCACCTGCCCCTGAATAATGACGCCTCCGCGGTTCAAATAATTAAGAGCAGCATTCCAGACTTTATCCGCAGCGCCCACCCCCTGCACCACAACCCACATGACAAAAATCTGCATCACGCAGTACCCACTGGCTTTAGGCATCAGGAGAGCAAGGCCTGCGGTTGAGCGCAGCGGCACCCAGATGGAGGACCATTTTTGTCCGAGCATCTGGCCTTCCTGCGCAGTATTCATAGTGGAAACAATGAGGGTATACATGATGACGATACCGCCAAGCCCCAGCACACCGGCGTTGAACACCATGAACATGTTGCCCATTATCTGGCTGCCGGTTCCATGCAGCACACCGTCAACTACGCCAAAGAGGTTTGAGAGAAATATGACGGAAACGTCAGTTGGCGGCGGCGCCAGTGACATATTATCGGCCATTGCCATGACCGGCATGAGTGCGGACAATAATCCCAGTATGTATTTTTTCATGGCTTCTGACCTCTTAACCCTTCTCGATACCACTCCCCGAGGGTGCAGCCCAGTTTGCGCTCACGTATCTGGAAATACCAGAAGTGGTAGCGGAATGCGAGCGCAAGCGCCACCAGCATTATCACGAGACTTAAACAGGCGGCGGTATAGCTTCCGTAAACAAAATGATAAACAGAGTAAATAAAAATCAACATCGCAAGCGCCACCATGAAGAGGCTCAACCGATACAGTGATTTGCGGCGTGTGTCCAAATCGCTCTCTGTCAGACCAAGACGTGCAACCGTCGCCTCGAATCCCTCGCCTTCCTGCTTTTTCTGTGGGATAAACAATCTGGCAAAAACCTGACCAAGGTACAGGGTGATTGATTTCATGCGATCGAAATCGAGCCAGCCACGCATGGCACCGCCGATGCGACCAACAATTCTCCTGGTGCGAGATTGTTTTTTCATGGTTTTTTCAAGACCCCGGTAGACTTTTACTCATCTTACTATACTATAGTAACTGACGTACAATCAGTCCAATATTCCCGGTATCTCGTAAAGAAAGAGTAAAAATCATGCCTGATTTGAGCCATGAAGGGTCGTGCCAGTACTGGTACGAATACGTTGACCCCATGATTTATCGTGTAATTACCTTCATGGAGAGCGTGGAGGAATGGACGGCCGATGGCAATCCTGAACTGGAAGAGGCCATTGCCAAACTCGGAAAAGCGTTGGATGATATTGAAAAGGTGGACATGAGTTCGCTTGGGCATGAAGATGACTTTGTGCGCCTTGTGGGCAACATCAAAACCGGAAGAGGGTTGCGCCTGCTGCAGGCTATCGACATGGTGCATCCCGGCAGTGCATCGCGCGTGCTCGTGCATGCCGAGGAAAAGACACTGGGAAGCCATGATGCTGCCGGTTTTTTCCTTAAACGCAACATCGTGTTTGAACGCCTGCGTCTTCTTGGGCGGGTGTTTTGTGAGTACCGCCTTAACCTCGTACAACGTGCTCTCGAAGGGGAAGAATAATGCGATTTCACCGCCGTTTAACACTCTCTGCCATGCTGACACTGGCCGCAGGAAGCGTTTTTGCCGACGATATCACCGATGCGGCGCAACAACAGACCGGCGACAATACTGGCAAGCTGGTGCAATATCTCCAAAACCTGGGAACATATTTTGGATATAATATTCAAACACCCGCAGTCAGTGACGCCTCCCAGCTGAGCGACCAGCTGCTGAATATCAACAGTACGGCCGCCCTGCAGCAGTATGTCTATTTCACCGTACTTGGGGCCACACCGGTAAATGCGCTGACTCAGGCACTTGCGAACTTCGCACCCTCTTCGCTCTTTTCTCTCAATGACAAGGCGAATGCCACATTTGACCAAAACTACAACAGTGGCTCAGGCAGCCAGGGTGCGCTGACCATAAGCCCCCTCATCGACCAGCCTGCAAGCCCGACTCCGCCTGAACCCGTCTCGCAGGCCTTGCTCAACATCATGGGCACCCCGGACTACAGCTTTTGCCTTGACGGCAATAATAACTACATCTGTGGCAACAATAGCGACACTAACTACCTCTTCCAGTACAAGGTCAGCGCCAATGTGATTGGACAGGTTCCGAGCACCTATGATTTCTTTTCATCAAAGTACATTAACGGCTTCCTGAGTCAGGTGAACGGCAATGCGCTGCTTGGCCCCATGGTCTACAGTAACGAATCTACTAGCGAAAACTCCGGCAACCAGAGCGGGCTTAATGCAGAAAATCAAATGGAAGTGGCGCAAAACTTTATCCGCTACGTTACCGGCGCTGTCGCCCCCATCAGCCTGCCCTCACGTACAGCCTATGATAACCTTTACAGCCAGATGATAAGCACCGACAGCAGCGTGTCGCAGGCCACAAAGGTTCAGGCTCAGGCAACACTTGCGAATTACCTTGCCAATCTTCGTGTCTATGCCGCACAGAATTCAGTCGCTATCGGCAACCTGTATTACATGCTCTCAAGAAGGCTTCCGCAAAAAATTTCAGGAACGGGTGCCGGCTCTGATCTTTCCGCACAGACCAGTCAGGCCATGAGTGAATACAACATGTCGACGTGGAGACTGTTTAATCAGCAGCAGCCTGGCACCACCACGCAGTGGATGAACCAGATTAACACCGCTTCCGCTGCAACCGTGCAGAAGGAAGTGGCGATACTGCTTGCGGAAATGAACTATCAGCTCTACCTGAACCGCGTTCAGCAGGAACGTCTTTTGCTGACGGAAACCGTTCTGCTGCTGCAAAACAGCAAGGCGGCACAACCGAACGCAGCGCTTGGCACCTCCGGCAGCACCAGCTCCTCAGATGACAGTGCATCTTCAGGCGGCAATGACAACGCTCCAGATGATTAATCCAGAGCGTCAACACTTGCCGAAGCGCGCCGCCCCGCTGCTTCGGCAAATGCTTTTTCAAGCTTCTCCATCACCGCATCCACACTCACCAGTTCCATGGTTTTTTCACCATGCGCATGCGTCCCCCAGGGACAGGTTTCCGGTGTCTTTTTAAGAACCTGAATCACGGCTTGCGGGTAACAGTCTACCGCGAGATGCCTGAACGTATAAGGCCCTGAGACCTCGGAGCTGGTCACCGCATGCAACGCCACCACCGGCGTGTTGACGGCTGCCGCCATGTGCGAGGGGCCGGTATCCGGACAGAGTAAAACATCACCTGCGGCAATGACTGCGAGCAGCAGTGGCGGGCGCGTTTTCCCCACCAGATTGGTCACGGGAACTTCGCTGGCAATGGTATCTGCCATCTCCCGCTCAAGGACACCAGGCCCGCCGGTGAGCACAACGTTCACATTAAACTGCGCCTTTGCGCGGCGAATGGTTTCAATGTAACGGTCAAGCGGCCAGCTGCGCTCAGGCTTGCTCGCCGCGGGATTGACCAAAAGTATCGGTCTGCCCTTCGGCAAATGCGCCTCGGCAAAGGCACGCGCTTCCTCGGTTATCGGGAGATCCCAGCGAATGTCATACTCACTGACGCCAAGTGCTTTCGCAAATTTCAAAAAGCTCTGAAGCGTGTGCTCGCGTCCCGGCTCCACTGTTTCATGGATAAACCACCGGTGCCCATCCTTTCCACGCAACGCGTCATAACCGATTTTACGCTTTGCTGAAATCAGCGGATAGAGCAGGTTGGCGCGAAAACTTGCCTGGGGCGCCAGCAGCACATCAAAGCTTCGCGTACGCATCAAATTTCGAAACTGCCAGTAATCCTTAAGCGACTTTGGTTTATCAATAACGATAAATTCAACGCCATCAATGCCCTCGACAAGACTGGCTGCCGGCTGGGAGATCACCCAGGTAATGGCGGCATGCGGGAAATGCTTTTGCAGCGTGCGCACAAGCGGCACCAGCATCAACACATCCCCAAGCGCTGAGAGCCGAACGATACAAATGGACTGAATCATGACTGTAGAACGTATACGGTGCCACAATAAGGGCAGACTTCCCGTCCGGTTTTATCAATTGGCAGGAATACCCGGGGGTGCATGCTCCAGAGTGTCATCGAGGGGTTGGGGCAATAGAGCGGCAGCGCATCACGCGTAACCATACAGGGCGTGTTTGCCGCATCTGCGGGCTTTGGAGGGGTGGCATTGCTCATGTGTTTCTCCGGTACAATGATTACCCGGAATTATCTAATATTTCTGCACTAAAGGCCATGACTTCGCGGACATGTTCGGGGTCGTCCGGGGCAAAAACATGCGCATCAGGCCAGGCTCGCAGCCATGTCATCTGTCGCTTGGCAAGCTGTCGCGTGGCTTCAATGCCTTTTTGCGCTAAAAGATGCGCCTCAAGTCTGCCGGCCAGATGTTCAAAGACCTGTCGATATCCCACCGTGCGCATGGATGCACTTTCAGCGTCTAAGTCCCATCGCGCACAAAGGCTTTTGACTTCCTCAATAAAACCCGCCTCAAGCATCTCTGTAAAACGCTGACCAATTCGGGCATGAAGCCAGTCACGCATTTTGGGCAACAGGACGAGATTAACAGAGCGGTATGTGTGCTGTGGCCCGGCTGTGGCACGCATGGCAGAAAAAGGCCTTCCACTTAAGAGGCAGACTTCCAGTGCGCGCAGTATGCGCTGTGTATCATGGGGATGAATGCGCGCGCCTGATACAGGGTCAAGGGCTTTGAGTCGCTCGTGCATGTGCACAAGCCCTTTTGTCTGCGCTTCACGGGTCAGGGTCGCACGTAACAGGGCATCGCTCGGCGGCAGCTCGGACAGGCCCTCTTGAAACGCACGAAAATAAAGCATTGTGCCACCGGTGAACAACGGGTAATGACCGCGGGCGAAAATTTCTCCGCACACCTTTTTTGCATCTTCACAAAAAGCGGCGGCGGAATAGACTGAGTCGGGATTAATGATGTTGATGAGATGATGCGGAAATTGCGCCAGTAAGGCGGGTTCAGGCTTCGCAGTCCCAATGTCCATTTCGCGATAGACGAGCGCTGAATCCACACTCACAATCTCAAAAGGAAAGCGTGCTGCAAGCTCGCAGGCAAGCGCTGTTTTTCCAGAGGCCGTAGGCCCCATGAGGCAAAAAACGGTTTCAGGCATGCAAGACTCCCTCACACGCTTCAAGTGTCAGCAACTTACAAAAAGCTGGACGCGATGCTTCTGCGTGCAGCAAGTGACTGAGCAGGTCCTGGCGCAGGCTGTCACTCACCTGACGCGCGTCCACGTCTGTACACGCACAAAGCCAGTCCCGCATGGCGGCGTCATCCCGCACTCTCTGCGGCGTAAAGCTTTGAAGGAGGCGCCCCACATCAAGATGCGGCAGAATGACCGGGAGCGAGCGTACAAGCCACTGCTCTGCGCCCGCCTGGTCAAGGCTCAGGCCAAATTGCGTGAAACGCGCTGCTGCCAGGTGCAGGGCCCGAGTCTCAGAAGGCGGCACTGCAAGACGTACCGGTACCAGCAGAGGACGCGATGCCAGTGGATAAGAAGCCGTTTCCAGGAGATTTTTAGTCCAGTCAGCAACCAGTGCCTGCACATCTACCCACCAGACATCAAAGCCTGCAAAAACGATGCAAAAACGGGCATTAAGCGCCACCCAGCGAAACGATTCCGAATCGGTTGCAGGTGTGAGCCGCGCAGGCTCGCGTAAGGCTGAAACGGTCGCGCTTCCCGCCTTTTTCAGCGTTGATAGCGGACGTTTTTCTTCTTTTGCAAGTGCATTGCGAATCGTTGATACCAGAAAGTCATGCACAAGGCGCGGCTCGCTGAAACGCAGTTCATGCTTTGTCGGGTGCACGTTCACATCCACAAGTTCTGGCGGCAGCTCTAGATACAGAAGACAAGCGGCATGCGTGCCCGGGTGCAGCCGCTGCTCAAAAGCCTGACGCAGCGCATGCAGCAGCAGCTTGTCGCGCACCATGCGCTGGTTGACAAAAAACCATTGACGGTCATTCTGGCTACGCTGAAACCCCGTTCCGCTCACCCAGCCTGACAGGCGCATCGGGGCCGACTCTGCATCAATGGCGATATTTGCGTCCGCGAATGCCTTGCCAAAAATTTTTTGCATGCGTGTTTTAAGCCCGGTCTGTGCGGAAAAGTCGAGCATGGTTTTGCCGTTGTGGCGCAGCGTAATGGCGATGTGTGGGGCGGCAAGCGCAAAACGGCGCACCAGCGCATCAATAGCATCAAATTCGGCACGCTCGGATTTAAGAAATTTTTTACGCACGGGTGCGTTATGGAAAAGATCGCACACTTCAATCGTGGTACCTTTCGTGCGCGCGGATTTTAAAAGCTGCGTGCCATGCGCCTCACACACGAGGGTCGTCGCATGCTCCGTGTCAACGGTGCGTGAAGTTATCTGCAGGCGCGATACGGAGGCAATGCTGGCAAGCGCTTCCCCGCGAAATCCCATACTGGTCAAGCCTGCGAGGTCACTTAAGGTTCGCAGTTTGCTGGTAGCATGGGCTGATACGGCGAGGATGAGGTCCTCCGGCACAATGCCGCGGCCATTATCAATGACGCGAATACGCGACATTCCGCCGCTCGACAACTCAATCACAATAGCGTCACTGCCAGCATCCCACGCATTCTCCAGTAGCTCTTTGACCACGGATGCCGGCCGTTCAATCACCTCGCCCGCAGCTATCTGGTTGGCGACTTCGGGGGCCAGTTGAACAATGCGGGACACTGGCGGGTAAGGCGTGCTCATGATCACCCAAGTCTTCCTGAGCTTTTTTGTACCATGGCTTCAATGCGGGTGCCATGTGGCGGGTTTTCCCAGAAATAGCCCTTGATGCCTCGGAAAATTGCCTGCGCGAGCTGCTGCTGGTAAGCGTGGCTCGTAAGATTGCGCTCTTCGCGCGGGTTGGAAATAAATCCGGTTTCAACAAGAATCGAGGGAATGTCCGGCGATTTCAGTACCATAAAACGCGCCTGTTCGACCCGTTGATTATGCAGACGGGTAATGCCGTCGAGATTTCGCAAAACCGCCCCCCCCATCTTCAGGCTTGAGCCGATGGTTGCTGTTTGGGAGAGGTCGATAAGGACGCTGCGCACAATGCCGCTCTGGTCATCAAGGCCTTTCAGGTTAACGCCGCCAAGCTCCGAGTAGTTTTCTTTCTCTGCAAGCCAGCGTGCCGCTTCACTGGTCGCCCCTGTCTGAGAGAGGGCAAACACGGAAGCGCCATTTGATTGCTGATTGATAAACGCGTCCGCATGAATCGACACAAAAATATCGCCATTATAACGCCTCGCAATAGCGAGGCGCTCGCGCAGACCGACATAATAATCACCCGTGCGCGTCAATACCGCGCGCATTCCGGGCTGGCGGTCGATGGTTTGCTTAAGTTTCAGTGCGATGGCAAGTACCGCGTGTTTTTCTGCACTGCGTCTTGGTCCAATGGCGCCGGGGTCCTTGCCACCATGACCGGGGTCAATGACAACGATAACATCACGCGCACCGCGTCCGGGCGCGAAAACAGGCGTACTCGCACGTGGAGCCTCTGCAGGCGTACGTGCGGCTGTCTGCATCACACGTGTCTCCGGCGCTTTAGGTGCCTGCACGCGTGCAGGCACTGGCGCGACAGGCGCATTCTGGCGCACGGGTACTGGGCGTGCCGCGGCTTTGAGGGTTTGTGTGGCAAGCTCTACACGCAGATTCCAGCGCGAACCGGCACCGGGCGATTCGCCGCTGCTGACCACAACCGGTCGGTCCACTTCGAAAACCAGTCGCAGGGTTTTAGGGTCAGGATTACCGCCCCGCACCCGGCGCACGTGACCGGCAGCTGCCGCAATGGGCGGCAATGCACAGGCCAGGCGCGTGTTGGCAAAATCAATGACTACGCGGTCAGGGCCTGAAAGTGCGAAGGCGCGGTGGGTGAAATAGCCCTCTCCTGAAAAATACAGGTAGGTTTTATCACCGGTAGGCTTTACCGAAACCGACTGTAGCGTGGCAGCAAACGCAAGCGAACCACAAAGACTAAAAATCAGCCATAACCGTGTCAACCATGCGCTCATAAGCCCCCCTCAAGGCCTTCAAGAATCTGTTTCCCTCTGAAACTTTCGGCTTTCATGCGAGCATGTCTGCCATCGCCTGCAGGTTCAAGACTAACTTGTAAATCAGGCTTTCCGAGCATGCCGCCACCATGCTCCGGCCACTCGATGAGACACACGGCATTCTGGCCGAGGTATTCGCGAAAGCCGATAAATTCAAGCTCCATGGGGTCATGAATACGGTATAAATCAAAATGATGAACGGTACACGGCGTACAGTCATACGATTCCACAAGGGTATAGGTTGGGCTTTTTATGGCTGAGGATACCCCATGGGCGCGCAGCATGGCACGAATCAGTGTCGTTTTTCCGGCACCAATGGGGCCTGTAAACGTAATGAGTGCCGGCGTATTCAAAGCGTGAACCAGGCGCACGCCAAGCTGAACAGTAGCCGCGTCATCATCGAGAAGGATGTATTTTTCAGTCGTCATTGTGCATTGACTCCCGCACGCAGCCCGGCAATCACATCGCGCGCAAGCAGTCCGCGCTCGCCACCGGCGCGCGCGGCCGTATCCGCGGCAGTCGCGTGCAGCATCACGCCCGAGGTTGCAGCATCAGCAAGTGATAAGCCCTGCGCGAGCAGCCCGCCCAAAACACCGCTCAGCACGTCTCCCATGCCGGCACTGGCCATGCCGGGATTTCCGGCGTCGCAAAGAAAGGTGTCACCGGCTGGTGTCTGCACCAGTGTACGCGCCCCCTTAAGCACAATAACGCCTCCGTACTGCTGCTGCAGGCGGGTCAATGCCTTCAGGCGGTCTGCCTGGACGGCCATGCTGGATATACCGAGCAGTCTTGCGGCTTCACCGGGATGCGGCGTGAGAATCCAGTTGTCGTCATATTGGGGCATTTCAGCAAGGAGCGTCAGTGCGGACGCGTCTACCACGGTCGGCAGCATGGAAGCGATGGCAGCCTGAAACAGCGCCCGCCCCCAGGCATCCGTGCCAAGGCCAGGCCCAAGTACACAAACGCTGGCCCGCGCCAGCAGGGGCTGTAAATCCTGTGCCGTGTCAATGCCATGCACCATGGCTTCGGGCAGACTGGCACAGGCATTCACATGTTCAGGCAGTGTGGCAATGGTTACCATGCCGGCACCAACCCGCAACGCCGCCTCTGCACTCATGCGAATGGAGCCAGGCATACCGCTTCCGCCACCGATGCAGAGCACGTGCCCGTAATCCCCCTTGTGCGTATTGCGTGCGCGCTGAGGCAGGACTTTTTGCAGCAGCGATGCCTCAAGCAGGGTCGCTGCACGTGCGCCGGTATCAAGGCAATGGGCGATGTTCAGGCAATCCGATATGATTTCTCCGCAGCAGTCAATGCCATCGCGCAGGTAAAGGCCGAGTTTGGGCGCCACAAAGCTGATGGTAACCGTGGCTTTGACTACTTCACCCAATGCCTCACCGGTATCAGCGGCCAGTCCTGAAGGGATGTCGAGCGCCAGCACCGGACGGGCGTACGTGTTGATAAGCGATATGGCCTGCGCAAAAAGACCTGATGGCGCATCACGCAATCCTGTGCCCAACAGTGCGTCTACCACTAAAGACGCCTCCATCTCTTCAGCGTCTTCAAACTCCCGGACTGCTACACCGCGCTGGAGGGCTTTGAGTGCGGCCATGCGTGCTGTTTCAGGTAAGTCTTCCGGAGCTTTGAGAGCAAATACGGTTACGGGAATGTGCCGCTCATGAAGAAGGCGCGCCAGCACATACCCATCACCAGCATTGTTGCCGGCGCCACAGAAGATGGCGATAGACTCGGCTTTGGGAAAGCAGGTGTTCAGGGTTTCAAGAGCGGCCGCTCCGGCGCGCTCCATAAGCACGGACTCAGGAATACCGGAGGAGCATGCCTTCTGCTCCGCTGCACGAATTTCAGCATTACGATAAACCGCCGTGGCACGCATTTGAGACGTCTCCTCATTAACGAGATACGGCATTCACTTCACGAGTTTCAGGGAAGGTCTCGTACGTGACGCACCCTGAATGTCCGAGGCAACAGGCGTTGTCGGCGGTGGCTCGTCATACTCTTCACCAAACTCCATGCCGCGCCCGTTTTCTTTGGCATAAATCGCCAAAACTGCTGCGGGCGGCACAAAAATCTGTGTGGTCATCCCGGAAAAACGGGCCGTGAAGATAATCTTGTCATTCTCAAGGTGCAATCCGCGGCAGGCCTGCGGTGAAATATTGAGGATGATGCGCCCGTCAATCACGTGTTCTTCCGGCACCTGCACGCCCGGCCAGGTGGCGTTCACGACGAGATACGGCGTCAGCGCATTATCGACTATCCAGTCGTACATGGCGCGCACCAGATGCGGTTTGGCAGAGGTCATGCTCATTTCAGGCTGCCCGCAACTGTCTCTCGACGTCCGTAAGGCTCGTCTGAAAGGCTTCGCGCTGGAAAAGCCGCTGCATGTAGGCGTTAAGGGCCTTCGCACTTGCCGGAATATCAACGGCAAGCTGTGGCAGACGCCACAGAAGCGGTGCCAGTGCGCAATCAAGCAGGGAAAATTCTTCACTCAGAAAAAACGGCTTATCCGCAAACACCGGCTCAAGACTCACAAGACTCTCCTGCAGGTAGCTGCGCGCTTCCACAGCATTCTGGCCTTTGCGAATACGTGCCAGCAAATCATACCAGTCATGTTCAATGCGGTGCATCATTTTACGGGCTTCGGCACGTGCGACCGGGTATACTGGCAGCAGTGGCGGATGCGGGAAGCGTTCATCAAGGTATTCCATGATGATACGGGCCTCATAGAGCACCAGCTCACGGTCAATCAGCGTGGGAACCGTACCATAGGGATTCACGGAACGCAGCGCCTGCAGCGCTTCGCCGTCATCTGTGGCGAGAATTTCGACATTCACCCCTTTCTCGGCCAGCACAATACGAACCTGGTGACTGTACACATCATCACCGTCGGAAAACAGTGACATGACTGTGCGCTTTGCTACTACGGCCATCATTTGCTCCTCATCGAATACTTGCCCGAACAGGCACGGGTGACACAACCGTGCAATTCTATCACAAAAGACATCAGCGTGGTGTGTCTGTCTCCTGCTTTTGCGCGCTTAAAATCCGCTTATGAATATCTTTTTTTAAAGCGCGCACTACGAGAAAAAAAAGTCCCAGAAAAATCAACGCACCCACGCCTGTACGATAACGCACCAGCTGCACAGGCTCTGCCACGTAGGCGAGAAAACTGACGAGGTCATCAAGCGTATCTTCAAACTGCTCAGGCGTCATGCTCCCCTCACCCACCCGCACGAGGTGCGCATGCCGCGTATCTGCCTCGGTTACGGATTCAGGGACATGAATCACACGGCCTCTGAGCGGAGCAAAAACGTTTGGCATGGCCACGTTTGGCACCAGCAGATTATTGGTGCCGAAGGGGCGGGTACTGTCAGCATAGAAACTGTTAAGATAGGTGTATACCCAATCCGCGCTCCGGCGTCGCACCACAAGGCTTAAATCCGGCGGCACCACACCAAACCACTGTCGTGCATCCGTGGGCGGCATGCTGATGCGGATGGGGTCGTTAACGCGTGCGCTGGTAAAGATGAGGTTATTTTTAAGCAGGTCGTTATCGGGGCGCCCGTCAAAGGTAGTCAGTCCAAGATCGCGCCCCATGCGCTGATAGCGGAGATATTTGAGGGAGTGGCAGCCGGAGCAGTAATTCATGAAGACCCGCGCACCGCGTTGCAGACGTTTGGTGTCGCGCACATCGACATCCGCACGGGCAAGGGGCACACTCGAGGTTGCTGCAAAGCCCCCCCCAAAAATCCCGAGAAGAAGTGCTGCGAAGGTAATTCGCTTAAGCATGCGCATGCTCCTCTTCAAGATGTTCTGGCGGCGTTTTACAGGCTTCAAGGCGCGTATAAAGCGGCATCAGCAGAAAGTAACCGAAATAAATGGCCGTGCAAACCCGCGCCGTCCACAATGCGGGAGGCGTTACTGGCAGGGTACCGAGGTAACCAAGTATGGCGGTACTCAGTACAAAAAGCATAAGCGCCACACGCGAGGCCCATCCTTTATAGCGCATTGAGCGCACTGGACTTTTATCAAGCCAGGGCAGGAAAAAAAGAATAACAATGGCTCCCCCCATGACCGCTACGCCAAAAAGCTTATCGGGGATGGCACGCAGCATCGCGTAAAAAGGCGTGAGATACCAGACTGGCGCAATGTGCTCTGGTGTCACCATCGGGTTTGCAGCCTCAAAGTTGGCATGTTCCAGGAAATACCCTCCCATCTCCGGGAAGAAAAACACCACTGAGAAAAAAAGCATGAGAAAAACAATGGCACCGCTGCAGTCTTTTACTGTGTACCATGGGTGAAACGGCAGAGTATCACGGGTCGGCGCACGCCCGTCTTTCGGTTTACGGATATCAATGCCTTCGGGATTATTGGAGCCAACCGCATGCAGCGCTACCATGTGCAGCCAGACAATCATCACAAACAGCAGCGGAATGGCAATCACGTGCAGAGCAAAAAAACGCTGCAGGGTCGCATTTGCCACGGTAAAGTCGCCCCGAATCCAGGTCGCCAGCGAATCACCAATAAAAGGAATAGCGCCGAAAAGTGAGGTAATCACCTGTGCGCCCCAGTATGACATCTGCCCCCAGGGCAGCAGATAGCCGAAAAAAGCTTCACTCATCAAAAGCACGAACAGCAGCATGCCAAGCAGCCACACGAGCTCACGCGGCTTTTTGTAAGAGCCATAAAGCAGCGCACGAAAAATATGCAGATAGATGACAATGAAAAATGCCGATGCGCCGGTGGAGTGGGTGTAGCGCAGTATCCAGCCAAAATGCACATCGCGCATGATGTATTCGACTGAATCAAAAGCGCCTTTTGCCGAAGGCGTGTAAAACATGGTCAGCCAGATACCGGACAACAACTGAATGACCAGCACCAGCAACGCCAGAGAGCCGAAGTAATACCAAAAATTTAAATTTCGCGGCACATGGTATTCACTTGCATGTGCTTTCCAAGTCTTTGCCAGTGGAAAGCGTGCGTTGACCCAGTCTGACAATCCCTTCATGCCCACAATCCTTATGCTTTATCTTCACCAATGACCAGGGTGTGGTCGTTTTTAAAATGGTACGGCGGCACTTCCAGATTGATGGGCGCCGGCACACCGCGAAACACCCGTCCGGCCAAATCGAACGTGGATCCATGGCAGGGACAGAAAAAGCCGCCCGGCCAGTCAGGCCCGAGCTCATTGACATCCGGTTCATACTTTGGCGAACAGCCAAGATGGGTACAAATACCTATGAGCACCAGATACTCAGGCTTAATGGAACGGTAGCGGTTTTGGGCATACGCCGGCTGCTGGGTCACAAGGGATTGCGGGTCGCGCAGCTGAAGTTCATTGTCGGCCAGATGTTTGAGCATTTCATCGGTACGGCGAATAATCCATACCGGCTTGCCGCGCCAGGCAACCGTAACCTGCTGCCCAGGCTCCATTTGCGACACATCCACTTCCACCGGGGCACCGGCGGCTTCGGCTTTCGCACTCGGAAACCAGGACCCTGCGAGCGGCGTTAATGCGCACAGTGCGCCTGCACCCCCAAGAACGGCGGTCGCCGTCATGAGGAATTCACGCCGCCCTTCATCCACAATGCCTGAGTCATCTGGTTTATCTGTGCCGTTCACGCCACGTCCTGTTTTTAAATACCGCCAACCTTATTCCTTTATAACAAAGAATGCACGCATTTTAAACGGGTGAGGGAGAATCCACTGGCGCACTGGATGAAGAAGATATGCCATTAAGCTCGGTCAACAGCGTCACCGTTTCTGGAGCCGGTTTCGGAGGGGGTGGGGCGCGATGGAAAAAACGCTGCTCCCCGAGGCTTGACTGTATGCAAAGGCGCGATGGATTCTGGTTTAAATCACGCTCAAAACTGAGACAATCCTCACCATCCATAAAAACATCGTGACTGACCTGGCGAAGCCTGCGTGCCTTGCTGCCCGCTTCCTTGACCCAAAAGTCTCCCTGCTTATGACGAATCAAAAGCTCTCCAAAAGCGCCGACGAGCTTGCTGGTTTTCATTCCGCGCCCGCTTATCGGGCGAAATAAATCGTTGAGGGTCCAGTCGTTATCAACAGATAATGCGTCTTTTAATGCACACCAGCTGTAGTTACTCTCCTTTGCTGACTGCTCAATGCCTCCCAGTATCGCCTGTTGCCAGTGCTTCAGAGCGCGCGTCAGTATCCGCTTCACCCGTTCATATTCAAGCCCGGCACTTTGCAACGCAAAAAGGCTCATTTGCTGCATCAAATCCATCTGGTGGGACTGCATGTTTCGGGTCATTGACCGCAAAGCGGCGTATACGGCCTGTAAAGCCTCTACAATCGGAACTTCATGTGGCGGGTCTTTGAAGATGCGCACATTTTTTAACAGCGCCATTTGCACTGATTGTAAGCGCCTCGCATATTGTCCGAGATAGTTGATGTAATTGAGCATCAGCGTGCTGCTCCATCTTGCCCGCTCCCGACACAGGCGTTCATGATGCAGCACGCGGGTGGTATAGGACACATCAATGGGTTCAAGTCGGTGCAGCAGCGGATTAAAATTTTCCACGCTGTTTATGCCATTGACTTCCAAATGGGTTTGCAGCTTTTCAGGGTACTCAGAAGCCTTATAAACCCGATTAGCCCATGGATCACAAATAACCGCTGCCTCTCCCCATGTTGCAGGGTCACAGGCATCACTTCCCGGCTCCCGGTTCAACAGCAAAAAAGCATGATCGCCTCCGCTGATGCAATAACCCTCAGCGTAAATGGCGGCGTTCTTCAGCACAAATTCAAATGCCATAATCATCAGCTCTTCGCAGTTGCCAACCTTCATGTGCGAAAGAATTGCAACACGTGTCTCATGGATTTCCAGCATGTGTGGCATTGAAATTACGCGCCCCTCCAACGGGTTTGGTCGATAGCGAAAAAGAAAACTCCGCTCCTGTTCAACCCAGTCATTGCGCAGTTGAAGCTCATCTGGAGGCAGCGAATTATACTCGATGGCCGTGGAGCCCAAAAGAACATGCTCTCTTGCAAACGCACAGGCGGCCTCGGCTACCTTGAGTGCTTGAGCGATGCTGTAGCGTGGCTTTAGTCCAAGTGGCAATGGGCATGGCGATGCCGATTTGAGTGAGGCATCGAGGATTTCAAGCTCGAAGGCCAGCGCATGGATATGCTTTCCAAGGTGCGTTGCAATCTCAAGGGAAAAGGGGTGTGAGAGATGCATTCTGTATGTGGTGGACGCGTGTGTTGAGGATGCCTCCAATGAATCTTCATTGGGCGTGATGGGAAGGTCTTGCAGAGTGATGCGCACAATCGCCTGTTGCAGGTTTTTTAAGATATCAAAGCAGCTTCCAATGACAATCAGCCCTGGCGAATCCGCTCCATCCGCCAGCACCGAAAGTGTGTTTTTGGGAATTTTTTGACCCAGCAGTCTGGTTATCAGTTCGTCGGTGTGAGCGATAAAATACAGCTTAATGGGACATTCTCCAGCAGGGCGTGTCCTCATTCCATAATATGGCTGCAAATGCGGCGTTTTGGTGTCATATCATGAAATGAGGACTCGCCATGGTATTAATTTTGATTGTTTTGATTAACTGTTAGATTGTATCAGCTTTAATAAAGCGCAACAATTGCGGCAGGCAGCGAAAAGATAGCCTACACTTCAGGCATACCAATCCTCTGGAGTCACGCATGCGCAGTATCGATTTAGAAACGCATTTCTACACGCAGGCGGCCTTTGAGTACCTCGCATCCCGCAAGGCATTTCCCCGTCTTGAAGAGGGAAAATATCCGGGCATTCACTACCTTCGCTTTAACGAAACGGTCACATTGGTGCATGATGAAGCGTTTATCAGCCGCCTGTGTGATATGGGTGAACAGCGCATTGCCATGATGGATGCGGCGGGCCTTGATGTGCAGGTTTTAAGTTTCTCAACGCCCGGGCTTGATGAGTGCAGTGAAAAAACATACGAGACGCTCACCACCATGGCGCGGATGCATAATGATGTGCTGCATGAAGCGATAAAACGGCACCCGGGTCGATTTGAGGGGTTTGCAACCCTTGCCTTGCAGTCGGTGAAAGAGGCGGTACTGGAGCTCACGCGGTGTGTATCCACTCTGGGATTTAAGGGCTGGCTGACACATGCCAATTATGGCAAGGACATCTACCTTGATAACCGTCAGTTCTGGCCATTACTGGAGGCAGCGGAAGCACTCAACATCCCGGTTTACCTGCATCCAACAATTCCTCAGGGGGCTGAATATGGCCAGTATGGTTTCGCCCTTGCAGGACCGGCGCTTGGATTTCAGTTCGAAACCTCGCTCTGCCTGCTGCGCATGATTTATGCGGGCGTCTTTGATGCCTTTCCAAAACTTCAAATAATCATCGGCCACCTTGGGGAAACCCTGCCGTTTCTCGTGCCCGACCGCATTGACTGGGCCTATGTTAACCCGGGACTTTCAAAACTGCCCGCATTCATCGATTTACGCCCTAAAATTGACAAGACTCCATCTGAAGTGCTGCTGAATAATGTCCATGTCACCACCAGCGGGCGTTTTTCCAAAGCTGCACTGGATTTTGTTATACGCGTGATGGGAATAGACCGGGTATTGCTTGCGACTGATTATCCCTATGAAGACCTGCAGCGCTCCATGGATTTTATACGTAACTGTGGCCTTACCGATAAAGAACTGCGCAAGATTTGTTTTGAGAATGCACAGAATATGGGATTTGGTCTGAACGGATAAAACGATGGTTTTTAGCCGCACAAAAAAACCGGGCTTTGAAGCCCGGCTTGGAAATACTCGATAGTTTGAACGCTCTGTAGCGAGCAAGCGTATGTGATTAACGCTTGGAGTACTGCGTAGCTTTACGGGCTTTATGCAGACCGCACTTCTTACGCTCAACTTTACGTGAGTCACGGGTCAGCAACCCTTGAGCACGGAGTTTGCGTCGCAGTGAATCAGGACGTGGCTCAGCATCTGCCGGTAAATCGTGCTCATCGTATTCGACCAGCGCGCGGGCGATACCTAAGCGAACAGCACCTGCCTGTCCAGATATGCCACCACCACTTACGGTGATGTACGCATCAAATTTATTCAGCATGCCAACCACTTCAAGGGGTTGACGCACGACCATGCAGGACGTTTCACGACCAAAGTACTCTTCAGGAGAGCGCTTGTTAATCTGAATGTTGCCTTTACCTGGTCGCAAGAAAACTCTGGCGGCGGAGCTTTTTCTGCGTCCGGTACCATAGTATTGCTGCATCTCGGCCATAATCGTTATTCCTCAGTCAAAAGTGGTTTGGGTTGTTGCGCAGTGTGTGGGTGCGCCTCTCCCGCATAGACTTTCAGCTTGCGGTACATTTCACGACCCAACGGATTCTTTGGCAACATGCCCTTGACAGCCAGCTCGATAATGCGCGCAGGATTTTTTTCCTGCATTTTCTCGAACGACATCTCTTTAATACCGCCGGGATGACCACTGTGGCGATAATACATTTTTTGTTTGAACTTTCGGCCTGTGACCGTTACTTTTTCGGCGTTGATGACGACGATATAATCCCCGGTGTCAACGTGGGGGGTATATTCCGCCTTGTGCTTGCCACGCAAACGTCTGGCTATCTCGGTCGCCATGCGGCCGAGCACCTTATCTGTTGCATCAATAACGAACCAGTCACGCTTAACTTCGTGTGCCTTGGCGCTGAATGTTTTCATTAAATTAACTCCGTACCGCCACTCTGTTTTAAAATCTTTTAATTCTGGACGGGCGATTCTAACCAAAATTCTATCATCCTGCAAGGGAAAACCAGGGGATTTACACGATAAGGCTTATGAGGGCTCATCCATCAGCAGGCGGGTCACTGTTTCTCCCCCCACCAGATGTTTTTCAATGACCTCATCAACATCAGCTTCTGTATGGCAACGGTACCACACCCCTTCTGGATAAATAACCATGCAGGGCCCCATTGCACAGCGGCCAAGACAGCCCGTCTTGCTGGTACGCAGCATGCCGGGTCCCTGCAGCCCCCGCTCAAGCAGGCGGGTGCGAAGGTACTCAAAGGTTTCTGCCGCACCTTTTTCAGCGCAACAGGCTTTACCACCCGGTTTTTGATTAGTACAAACCAGAATATGCCGTTGATAATACCCACTCACGCGTTACGACCTCGCTTCAATTCGGGTTTTTAATTTCAGGCCCGGCTTGAAAGTAACGACCCGTCTGGCCTCAACCGGAATTTCTTCACCGGTTTTGGGATTTCGACCAGGCCGCTGGGGCTTGTCACGCAGGGTAAAATTGCCAAAACCGGACAATTTTACATGCTCGCCACTTTCCAGCGCCAGACGAATTTCTTCAAAAAACTGTTCAACCATCGCCTTGGCATCCGTCTTGGAAAGGCCTATTTCACTGCACAGTGTTTCCGCAATACAGGCTTTGCTCAGCGCATTCACGGTCATTCCCTCAGTGTTATTGATAATTTTTCTTCCAACGTCCTGATTATAGCACTGATTATTGCATTAATCCCGGCCTCCTCCAGAGTTTTTTCCGGGTCCTGCAGACACAGCGAAATTGCGATGCTTTTATGGTCAGGCGCAATCCCTTTTCCCTCATAAACATCAAATACCCTAAACCGGCGCAAAAGTGCAGCCGGTACTGCCGAGCGAACTGCGGATTCCAGCTCAGCAACCGTCACGGTGCGAGGTACAAGAAGGGATAAATCACGCCGAATTTGCGGGAAGCGCGATATGGGTTGATAACGTTTATCCGCCTGCGACTGTAAGGCCGCCACTTCCAATTCAAACAGCACAACATCCGCCGTGCAATCCAGTGCATCGAGGAGGCGTGGGTGTAATACCCCGACCCAGCCGGCTGGCGTGCCGTTTATCAGAATCTGTGCCGATTGCCCGGGATGCAGTGCATCGTGTGTTGCCGCACAAAACTGTACATCGTTGCAGCCAAGTTGCGCAAAAAGTGCCTGCAAATCACCCTTCACATCAAAAAAGTCAGCAGGACGCTCTTTTAGACTCCAGTTCGACTGCGGATGCGGCCCGGTTAAAAGCCCGCCGACATTGAGATGTTCAGTCAATAGGCCTTCATCCAGTCTAAAAACCACCCCCATTTCAAAAAGACGCAGCGCCTGCTGCTGACGATGGGTGTTATAGAGCATGCTGGCAAGCAGTCCTGGCCAGAGCCCTGCACGCATGTGCGACATGTCAGAAGAAATGGGGTTTAAGAGTTCGAGGGCGGACGCTTTCGGATAGACAGCCTGCTGCAGCTCATTATCCACAAAACTGTAGCTGATGGTTTCCCGGTAACCGCGTCCGCTTAAAAAAGCGCACAGGCGCATCGACATTGCTTCGCCGGCACAAACAACGCCTGCACGCGTACCGCAGTCAGAAGCCGTCTGCGGCAGATTATCATAACCGGTAAGCCTCACTACTTCTTCCACGCAGTCAACACTCAGCCGTATGTCAAAGCGATGAGCCGGAACAGTAATTTTCCAGACAGGAGCCGTGGTATCGACCTTCATGCCAAGGCGTAAAAGCTGTGAGTGCATGGTTTCATTTGGCACCTCAAGTCCCGTCAGGCGCCTGACATCCTGCGGATTAAAATCCACAGTCGAGAGCGCAGGAATGTGTGCCTCTGCCCGCTGGCGAAGTACTTCTCCCGGCGTGCCGCCGGTGATTGAGAGGAGCAGCTCCGTCGCGCGCTCAAGCATTTCTTCCTGAATCGTGAAATCAACACCGCGTTCATAACGCTGCGCGGCATCACTGCTCAGGCCGAATCGGCGGGCAACACCGGCAATCGCCTGCGGTGAAAACCAGGCGCACTCGAGGAAAACATCAGTCGTTTCTGCGTCAACGGCGCTCTCGCGTCCTCCCATGACTCCCGCAATTGCAAGGGGTTTTTTCTCATCGGCAATAACAAGAGTACGGCTGTCAAGCGTAGCATTTCCGCCATCCAGAAGTTCGAGCTGCTCCCCGTCCTGAGCTCGACGCACGCGAATGCCACCTTCAATGCGCGCAAGGTCAAAGGCATGCAGCGGCTGCCCCCATTCAAGCATAATATAGTTGGATACATCGACCACCGGATGGTGTGGGCGGATACCCGCGCGGCGCAGGCGCTCGCGAAGCCAAAGCGGCGATGTTGCGTGTGGGTTGATATTGCAAATGACACGCCCGTAGTAAATTGGGCAGGCGGTGGTATCAAGAAGCGCTATATCCCGTTTGACATCCGTTCCGGGTCGGCACGGCGCAAAAGGCGGCCTCGTCACCGGCAGGGAGGTAATGGCGCCTGTTTCTCGGGCAAGACCGGCCACACTCAAACAATCGGCACGATTGGGGGTGATACTGATTTCAATCACGTTATCGTCAAGCAGCAGATAATCGCGCAGATTCATACCGACAGGCGCGTCATCGTCGAGCTCGATAATGCCACTCGACTGAGCGGCAAGTCCAAGCTCACTTTCAGAACAGAGCATGCCAAAGGATGGCTCGCCGCGGACTTTTGCCTCGCGTATCACCATGCCATTTGGCAAAACCGCTCCCTCAAGGGCAAGTGCCACTTTCAGTCCACGCCGTACATTAGACGCACCACATACAACGCGCAGCACACCACTGGTGCCTGAGTCTACCTGACAAAGGCTCAGCCGGTCAGCCTGGGGGTGACGCTCAACTGACAAAACATGCCCGACAACCACATGGTCAAAGTCCCCGGCAACCGGGGAAACATTTTCAACTTCGAGGCCTGACATGGTAAGTACATGTGCAAGCGCTTCCTCTGTGAGCGGAGGATTAACCCATTCACGCAACCACATTTCACTGACTTTCATGTATTCCCCGCGATTCCATTAAAATTGGCTTAAAAAATTAATATCGTTTTCAAACATGGCACGCAAATCGTCGATGCCGTAATAGAGCATGGCGAGCCTGTCCATGCCCATGCCAAAGGCATAGCCCTGGTATTCGTCTGGAGAAATGTTAACAGCGCGCAGCACATTAGGATGCACCATCCCACACCCCAGCACCTCCAGCCAGCCTGTGAATTTACAGGAGCGACAGCCCTTTCCGGAGCAGCTGGTGCACTCAATATCAACCTCGGCAGAGGGTTCGGTGAACGGGAAGTAAGAAGGGCGAAAACGAAGTGCCAGTGTACGCCCAAAGAAATCTGCAAAAAAATCCTGCAAAAGCGCGCGCAGAGCGGCGAGGGTTGACGATGTGTCGATAACGAGCCCTTCAACCTGGTGAAACATCGGCGTATGAGTGACGTCTGAATCGCAACGATACACGCGCCCCGGCGCTATCAGGCGCAGAGGCGGAGCCTTGGTTTCCATGACATGCACTTGAACCGGTGAGGTATGCGTCCGCAAAAGCCTGCCATCGCCAAAATAAAAGGTATCGTGCATGGCGCGCGCTGGATGGCTGTCAGGAATATTCAGCGCTTCAAAATTGTAAAATTCAGTTTCAATTTCCGGGCCTTCGACAATGTCAAAGCCACGTTGTGCGAAGTAATTGACAATGCGCTGCCGTACGCGTGTCACTGGATGCAGTGAGCCGGTGTCCGGCAGTCGGCCCGGCAGTGTCACGTCAATGCGTTCGCGTTCAATGCGTTCGCTCGTGGCGGCTTCTCGCAGTTCAATGAGTCGCTCATCAATTCGGGCGGCGAGGACACGTTTAACATCGTTGACCTTTTGCCCTGCAAGGGGTTTCTGGTCGGCGGGAAGGCTGGCAATGGCCTTGAGCAAATCCGTCAGTCTGCCTTTTTTTCCAAGGTACTCTACGCGTACCGAATCCAGTGCCACAAGATCGATGGCAGCGTTAATGGCGGCCAGCGCCTGCTGCTCGAGTTCCGTAATATCCTGCATAAATCAGCCTGCCTTCAAAAAGAACCGGGCGCAGCGCGCCCGGAATCGATAACAGTTTACGTTACAACAAGAGTCAGTCTGCCAGTGCAGCCTTTGCCTGCTCGGCAACCAGGGCGAATCCTGGCTTGTCAAAAACCGCCATATCAGCAAGCACCTTGCGGTCAAGCTCGATATTGGCTTTTTTGAGGCCGTCAATCAGGCGGCTGTAACTCAGCCCGCATTCACGCGCCTGCGCGTTGATACGGGTAATCCACAGTGCTCGGAACTGGCGCTTTTTCTGACGGCGATCGCGGTAGGCGTACTGACCTGCCTTGATGACCGCCTGTTTGGCAACCCGATAGACCCGACTACGGGCACCGTAATAACCTTTGGCCTGCTTAAGAACCTTCTTATGGCGTGCTTTCGCGGTAACTCCGCGTTTAACTCGTGGCATTGCGCATTCTCCCCTTAACTACCGTGCAGCATACGTTTGGCAAGACGTGCATCACACGCTTTCAGGATACGAGCTCCTACACGCAGATGACGTTTTTGCTTGGTGGATTTTTTCGTCAGGATGTGGTTCCGGTAGGCTCCACGTCGTTTGACGCCACCATTGGCAGTGGGTTTGAAGCGTTTACTCGCTCCACGATGTGATTTTAACTTCGGCATACATTGTACTCCGCATTCGTTCAATACAGGTTATTCTTGTAAACAGGCAAAAAACAGCCATACGCGTGCTGTTTGCGCTTGCCTTGAATAACCCTTTGGGTTCAGGTGCAACGTTGATTCAACAAAGAACTAACTGCTGCCCTACTTCTTTTTAGGCGACAGCACCATCAATAACTGGCGACCTTCACGTTTAGCCTGTTGCTCGACGACGGCCAGTTCCGCCGTATCCAGCTGCAGACGCTCCATGATTTTCATGCCAATGTCCTGATGGGCCATTTCACGGCCGCGAAACCGCAGTGAAATTTTAACTTTGTCGCCATGATTCAGGAATTTTATCAGGTTGCGTAGCTTGACCTGGTAATCCCCGTCTTCCGTCGTTGGACGGAATTTTATTTCCTTGACCTGAACCTGCTTCTGCTTTTTCTTCGCTTCCGCCTGTTTCTTGCTCAGTTCAAAGAGGTATTTGCCGTAATCCATGATGCGACATACCGGCGGTCTTGCCGTAGGAGAAATCTCCACCAGGTCAAACCCGCCTTCTTCGGCCGCACGCAAGGCTTCACGCGTTGATACTACCCCAACCTGGTTGCCATCAGCATCAATCAAGCGTACTTCCGATACATTGATTTGCTCATTCACTCGTGCGCGATCACTGTCACGCTTGTTTGGTGCACTAATGGTCTCACCCTCCTGTCAGGTTCCTAAAGCGCCCGCTTTGCCGCCATCTCGCGGGAAAGGTGAGCGCACAATTCGTTAATTGTCATCACGCCTGCATCAACACCCTCTCGCGTACGTACCGAGACGGTGCCATTTTCAACCTCTTTGTCGCCAATGACGAGCAAATAAGGAATTTTATGCAGAGTGTGCTCGCGGATTTTAAATCCTATTTTCTCATTTCTCAAGTCCAAATGTACGCGAAATCCCTCTTTTTGTAAAATTTCGTACACTTGCAGGGCACGTTCATGCTGTTTTTCACTGACGGTAAAGAGTGCTGCCTGTTGGGGCGCAAGCCAAAGTGGCAGCTTTCCGGCATAGTGCTCAATCAAAATACCTATAAATCGCTCAAAAGACCCAAGAATGGCACGATGAATCATGACGGGGGTTACTTTTGCGCCATCTTCCGCGACATATTCGGCATCAAGTCGCTGTGGCATGGAAAAATCGACCTGTATCGTGCCGCACTGCCAGATACGTCCGAGGCAGTCGGTCAGTGAACATTCAATTTTAGGACCGTAAAATGCTCCCTCACCAGGCGCATCGACCCACTCAATGTTCTGCGCACGCATGGCGGCCTTCAGCGCCTCTTCCGCCTTATCCCAGACCTCATCGCTGCCCACCCGCTTTTCGGGGCGAAGCGCAAGTCGGTACTGGATGGATTCAAACCCAAAATCGGTATATACGGAGCGCACCAGCGCCAGCATCGCATCAACTTCTGATTGAATCTGGTTTTCGGTGCAAAAAACGTGGGCATCATCCTGCACAAAATTGCGCACGCGCATCAAGCCATGCAGCGCACCCGAAGGCTCGCATCGGTGGCAATTGCCAAATTCAGCAAGACGCAATGGCAAATCGCGATAACTTTTCAACCCCTGATTAAAAATCTGCACGTGGCAGGGGCAGTTCATCGGTTTGATGGCATAGTGGCGGTTTTCTGTTTCAGTGACAAACATGTTGTCGCGAAAATTATCCCAGTGCCCGGACTTTTCCCAGAGACTGCGGTCAACCACTTCCGGCGTACGCACTTCAAGATAGCCATATTCGTTAAGACGTGCACGCATGTAATCCTGCAGGGCACAATAAAGCGTCCAGCCATGCGGGTGCCAGAACACCATGCCAGGTGCTATGTCCTGGAAATGAAAAAGCCCCATGGCTTTACCAAGCTTACGGTGATCGCGCTTTTCCGCTTCTTCTAAACGGAGCAGATACGCTTCAAGGTCTTTTTTAGTGACCCAGGCTGTACCATATACGCGCTGCAGCATGGCGTTTTTCGCATCTCCGCGCCAGTAAGCACCGGCAAGGCGCGTCAGTTTAAAGGCTTTGATAAACCCGGTTGATGGCACATGCGGACCACGGCATAAATCTTCAAAATCGTCCTGACGGTAGAGTGAAAGCGCCTCGCCCTCGGGAATGCTTTCAATTATCTCGGCCTTATAGTGCTCGCCAAGCCCCTTAAAATAAGCAATAGCGGCTTCCCGCGAGAGTTCACGGCGGGTGACCGGTGTGTTTTTAGCCGCCAGTTCATGCATGCGTGCTTCAATACGCGCCATGTCTTCAGGCGTAAAGGGGCGCTCAGTTGCAAAATCGTAGTAAAAACCGTCCTCAATAACGGGACCGATGGTGACCTGTACCTCAGGGAACAACTGCTTGACTGCCTGTGCCAGAAGGTGCGCGGCTGAATGGCGAATGACTTCAAGCGCTTCAGGCTGTTTTTCCGTGAGAATAACGACACTGGCATCGTCGGTAATAATATGGGAGGTATCCACCATCTGGCCGTTCACACGCCCGGCAATGGCCGCCATGGCAAGCCGCGGGCTGATGCTTTCGGCCACCGCATGCACGCTGACGGCATGGTCGAAGTGTTTGATGCTTCCATCAGGCAGTTGAATGGCTGGCATCTGCTCTCTCCCTTAACGATGCAGAAACAGGTTCTGAAATGGCAAAAAAAAACCCTGAAAAACAGGGTTAAATATGGTAGGCACGAGTGGGATCGAACCACCGACCACCACCATGTCAAGGTGGTGCTCTACCACTGAGCTACGTGCCTGCAATTCGTGCGCTAAGCTGCGAATGGGGGGATTATAGTGAAAGCCTGCACACAACGCAACAGGTTTTGAAACACGAATCACACCAGGGTAAAAATACCCGCTCTCAACCAGACGAGTGGCATCATCACTCTCCTCTTTCAGGGACGCGTGGACAGTTCACGGTGTTCATTGCGTGCCGTACATACAGCATCGATTATTTGGCAACCAGAAAGGACGCCTCCTGAACAATACTTAATAAACTGTTAATGAATCGTTGCTATAATTACGGTCATAACAGAAAAATTCTGGAGTTATCATGCCGAACCGAAGAACCAGATTAACCCCACTAAATAATCTTGTTGCTCAAGCATTTCAGGAATCAGCGAATGAAGAATTATCAAAATTAGTTCATAACGCTGTAAACCTGCATAGAATTGCAGCGCCGAGAGCAACGGAATTAGATAATAAAACAGAAGCCCTGTCCACAAAGACAATACGTGATGTACAAGGAAGAGAAGTTGTAGTTATTGACGATCCTTTACAAACCGCGACACAAAGGTATTTTTCGCTGAAGTTCCAGACTTCCGCACCCACACTACGTCTCGTTCGTAACGCCTACTTTGAAAAAACAGAAGCCCTCCCTCCCTATCTTTGGGAAGATAAAGATACAGTAGATGCGATATTTTGTGCCGCCAAATCAGCACTGGATGTTACACAATCCAAAGCCTGTGATATGAAATTCCTTGAAATTCGTACTCAAAATCCGTCATTGCCAACCGCAGAGGCTCAAGTACAGGCGAAAAAAGAAATATTTAGCGAGGGAATTAACCGTATATCTTCACTGGATGAGAAATACAGAAAGCCATTACTTAAATTTTTTGAAGAGAAATTAATAAACAAACCGTTTGATAAACTCCGTGCTATTGACATTCAAAAAATGCTTTTTGATATCCAAAGGTATCAAATTCTGAGCGCGGCTTTTGCGAAGTCAATTCGAGAGTCGGAAAACGGCCTCGATGAGATTAGCTTCAGACGCGCTCTAGAGACTAACCTGAGGCCGATAGCTCTGAATATCGAGAAATTTGATCGATTATATACAAACTACTACGTTACTGTTTCGAGGAATTTCGACGCTTTCGACTCTTTGGTAGGTTTACCTGTGGCAACGGTATACTACGCGGTGAAAAAGGAGGGTGAGTCGACAGAGGATTTCTCGAAAAGAACACTCGAAGAAATCAAACAGCTTGAGCATTGCACATCAATTTCTTTCGGTTTATGTAGTAAGGAGCTTCCTCCTAAAAAGCTTCTTGCCAATCTTCCACCACACATCAAAGCAGTCACATTCGTTGAAGTCCCCAATCATGAACGTAGTCCTGAATGGAACCTTACCCCCGGACAAGTCAAAGATTACCTTTCGTTTTTGCCTCCCCACATTAAGACGCTTACCACCTCTAATCTACCGGTTGAGAGCACCTGTTTTGGCGAGCCTGAGACCAGGTGGTCCGAGCTGATGCCACAACTGCCCGCATCCCTCGAGAACGTGAGAGAGTACCGTGACGGTATAACCCTCGGTAGAGAACGCCGACAATATACGCTCCCGCGGGTGAACACGGCCTATGAAAGCGTGTTTAATACTCGATATGAGAACAACGTTAGTCATCTCAATACGGAAGCGGCCAGGGGAATGTATGCGCTGCTCAGACACTATCTGGGCACGGAAACAAGGGGACCAAACGAAAACATGTTTGATGACCTGTATCGAAGCAGGCGCATTAGATGGCGCGGACATCGCGCGGAAATAGAAGACCTGGTCAGAAAAATAGACAGTAACGAAATCGATGACCCCTTGGAGATTCTTTACGAGATGAAGCATATTAACGCCCGGAATACCAACCCGAATGGGGGCCTGCAGATGCGTATCAACTTTTTACAGGACCATCTCTCCAGGAATCCAAATTTGTTGTTGCAACCGGATGAAGCCCCATCCAACCAAATGACTTCTTCTTCTGCTGCTTCATCATCCTCATAAGAACTTTTGCGGGGGGAGCGACAAAACGCGCCCCCTGTCACTTCGAAGCCCGGTATTTTAAGGAATTTGAAAATCCTGCTACCATGCACGCATCCTCTCTTTACTTTATACTGCCACTGCATGAAAACCTTCCTTATTCTGCTGAGCGTTCTGGCCGCCACTGCCCATGCCTCTCCCCGCTTTGTGAAAACCTCACCCGCCACAACTCCCCGTTATCAGACCGACACCCGCGCACTTTGCGACACGGCGCGTGAGACACTTGCCTATATGAAAAAAGAAGCGACCCTTGACAGGGCGGTTATTCACCCCGGCCTGCTCGTTCCGATTCCAATCCCGCGGGTGGAGGCGACGCTGAAATTTGTCTGCGAACATCAAAATCGCATGAATGATCCTAAGTTTGTGGCCCGCCACTTCGACTTCTACCGCTGGTACCCGGATTGTAAGGGGGTGAATACTCCAAACCGCCCCGAGGGCAGCATTCGCATGACGCGCTATTACGTGCACCGCGCGCCTGCGCGCCATCAGCGCACACCGCAGACACCCTTCGCCCTCTATGGACTGCCAGAGGATGAAGCGCATTTAAGTCTGGAAGACGCCAGCAAACACCCTGAGCTCATCCGCTTTCAATACGGCAAACAGGCCATATTAAAAGGTGCGCTCCAAAAGAAAGCGGTGCCGGTGCTCGCCTGGGTTTCGCGCGAAGACCTCGAAGCCGCTCTTCTGCAGGGGACATTGATTGCCGATTTTGACGATAACACCACACAGACCTTTAACGTCCACCGTGGCAATAATATTCCTTACAATCGCGCGCTTCCCCCCTTAGAGCAGGAGCGCTACTGGTATTTCAAGGCGGTTGACGGCGTCAAAGGTTATGGTCGTGATGCCGAGCACAAAATCACCGTAGAACCAGGAGCCACCTTCGCAGCCGACCTTGAACAGTTTGGTCTTGGCAAGCTGCTGATGGTGCAATACCCGGGCGCCGGCGGAGCACCCGTCACCCGTGTGGGCGTCATGGCTGACACCGGTGGTGCTTTTCACCGCAACTTCTGCCAGGTTGACTTTCTCACGGGCAGTTATCGCGGGCTTGCGGCTTTTCAAAAAGCCAATCGCGGCCTGCCGGATTATGTTAACGCCTGGATTATGGTGCTGAAACCATGAGAATCTTGCTTCTGGCGCTACTGCTGCTTCCAGCCGGTGCTGAGGCATTCTCCTGCCACACGCCGCAACCCATTCATCAAAAGCCGATTGTGTTTGATGCTGAGCGTATACGTCTAACCCGCGAGTACCAGCGCGAACACTATGGCATTCGCCAGCGCTCCATCCGCATTGAGCCGCGCATGATTGTGCTGCACTGGACGGCTATCGGGAGCCTCGAGGCAACTTTCAGAGTATTTAACTCTTCACAGTTTCCAGACGGCTCTCCGCGCACCAAAGATTTACCCGGACGCCTTAATGTTTCCAGCCATTTTCTGGTTGACCGCGATGGCACTATTTATCAGCTGATGCCGGATAACTGGATGGCGCGCCACGTCATCGGCCTTAATCATTATGCTATCGGCATTGAAAACATAGGCGGCACTCACGATAAAGATGACTTGACTGACGCACAGGTGCGCGCCAATGCCTTTCTCGTCTGTTACCTGAAAGCAAAGTACCCCGCCATTGAACATGTTATTGGTCATAATGACTATTTAAAGTTTCGCAAAAGCCCGCTCTGGCTTGAGCGTGACCCCACCTATCAGACTGACAAATACGACCCGGGGCCCACTTTCTTGAAACGTGTATTACAGCGTGTCAGCACCCCGCCGCGGCGTGGTGGACTTTGGCATTTTTTTTCTGGATAATGAAAGGATTATTTAAGGACGGGAGAGAGGCGCATGGCGTGCAAAGGCTTTGGCTTGCCAATCATGGCAGCACTCGCGCTGAATCTCACGGCCTGCTACCACCCCCCCTACAATAACTTTAAAAAAGACCGCGCCGGTGTGCGCCGCACGGCGGGTGCTGCCGGTGTAGGTACTGCCGTGGGTGCGGCAGCGGGCTATCCCATTGTCGGGCTTGCCGCGGGTGCCGCTGTCGGTGGTGCGGTATCACTCTATCGCGAAAGCAAACCCGCCATCATCAAGGCACTTGCGAAGCAGCATATTCAGTATGTGCAATACGGCGACACCATGACGCTCATCGTGCCTACCGATCAATACTTTGTCTATAATACCGCACGCCTGCAGGAGCTTTGCTACCCGGGCCTCGTCAACATTATCAGGCTTCTGCGTCATTACCCCGACAGCCCTGTCTACATCGCGGGATTTACCGATGAAATTGGCTCCAGAGCGCATAAATTCCGCATGTCGGAAGCGCGCGCTGAAACCATGCTCGGCTTTCTCTGGGCCAATAACGTAAAAGCGCAGTACCTGAAGGCCGAAGGCTACGGCGATAAACATCCAATTTCCGATAACCGCATCATTCACGGAAGCGCGCAAAACCGGCGCCTTGAAATTCAGTGGGTGGTCATGCCCAAGGGCTGTAAAAACTGCCCCGCACCGGCACCCATGATAAAAGCCTACGAGAAATAGCCAATCCGTAACCATTCACCACGTTCACCGAAAAGCCATATTTGGCGCATCTTGTGCGAACGCATTACAAAAAACTGCTCACATACCGGTGTATGCTGCGCTTTTTTTGTAATGCGTTCGCACAACCTGCACTCAAATCTGACTTTTCCCCTAAAGCATTCAAAATGTGGTGAATAGTTACGCCAATCCTTTTGACACGGTTCTGTTCTCTGTTACCATCCGGTAATGGTGCAAACAAAAGGAGCAGGTTATGCGTTCCCGATTCATTGGTGGGATTTTACTCGTGGTTGGCACCTCGATTGGCGGCGGTATGCTGGCTCTGCCCCTTGCCTGCGCGACAGCGGGTTTCTGGCCATCCACCCTCCTTCTGCTTGCCTGCTGGGCGCTGATGACGCTCGGGGCGCTTTATATTCTGGAAGCCAATCTTTACCTGCCGCGCGGCGCGCACATGGTCTCGATGGCAGCGGCCACCCTTGGCAGGCCGGGGCTCCTGCTGACCTGGGTGAGTTATCTGATTCTGCTCTATACCCTTTTGTGTGCCTATATTTCCGGTGGCTCCGATGTATTTGGCGCGCTTTTTGAGCGCATGGGCCTCGAAAGCGCTCCCTGGCAGCGCACCAGCGCGTTTACGCTGGCATTTGGTGCGGTTGTCTGGGGGGGCATCCGCCGGGTAGACTGGTTTAACCGCGTGCTGATGTTCGCAAAACTTGGTATTTGCGCACTTCTCATCGTCATGATTGCACCACACGTTGACACAGGCGCTCTCGCGGGCGGCTCGCTGTTCGCGGGATTAGGCGCGCTGATGGTGCTCCTCACCTCTTTTGGTTTTGCCATTATTGTGCCGAACCTGCGAGATTACTTTGAGGACGACATCACGGCTCTGAGACGGGTTATCCTCATCGGCTCCCTTATCCCATTGTTCTGCTACCTCGCATGGAACACCGTGATTATGGGCAGCATTACACCCAATGCGCTCATTCCGCTGATGCAAAGTGAACGCGCCACCAGCACGCTCGCCGCGCTGCTCGCAGCACGCGTAGAAAGCCCGTTAATTATTGCCGCATTCAATGTCTTTACCTCTATCTGCATGCTGACCGCCTTTCTTGGTGTATCACTCTGCCTGTTCAGCTTTCTTGGAGACGGGCTACGCATGGAAGGCCGCGGGAAAGAAGGGCGCATTTTGTTTTTACTCACTTTTCTGCCGCCATTGCTGATAGTATTAGGGTTTCCGGGTGTCTGGATACATGCCTTAAGCTTTGCGGGAGCGCTGTGTGTTATTCTCCTTCTGCTGCTTCCGGCACTCATGTGTCTGCAGGGGCGCAGGCGCTACCAAAGCGCATATACCGTACCGGGAAAGTCTGTGGTATTGTGGCTCGTCATTGTAAGTGGAGTGGGGCTTCTTGGGTTTGCGCTATTAACGCTCTAGGTCTGGAGGCAAGGCTTGACAGTTTGGGGTGTGATATGCAACAATATGTTTTATTTTTGAGCAATGAGGTACCATGGCACGCTCACGGTTTATAGGCGGCACCCTCTTGATAGCAGGCACCTCCATTGGTGGCGGCATGCTGGCGCTGCCGGTTGCCACTGCCGGTGCCGGTTTCACCGGTTCGCTGATTTTTCTGGTGCTCTGCTGGCTCATCATGACTACCGGCGCCCTGCTGCTGCTCGAAGCAAGCCTTCGCCTGCCGCCCGGCTCCAATCTCGTGTCCATTGCCAAATCCACCTTAGGGCTCCCCGGACAAGTTCTTGCCTGGAGTGCCTGCCTGCTTCTGCTCTACACACTGCTCGCCGCCTACATCTCTGGTGGAAGTGACGTATTTGCGGGCATCCTTGGCGCATTCAGGCTCCGACCGCCTGAATGGCTGGCCGCCATTGTGTTTACTGGTGTGTTAAGCCTTGTAGTCTATCGTGGCATTCGCTCAGTGGATTTCGTTAACCGCGGCCTGATGTTTGGCAAACTTGGCGTTTACCTCCTGCTGGTGCTGGTGATTGCACCCTGGATTAAACCCTCGGCCCTTCGAGGCGGCGATCTGCACACCATCTCCGCCAGCCTGATGATTCTCATAACTTCGTTTGGCTTTGCCTCCATCGTGCCAAGCCTGCGCGATTACTTCCAGGATGACATTCCGGCGCTAAGAAAGGTGATAATCATTGGCTCTCTGATTCCGCTCGCCTGCTACATCCTCTGGAATGCGGTTATCATGGGCGTCATCGACCGTGAGGGCACGGGCGGACTGCTTGAGCTTGGTAACAGCGGACATGCCGCTTCCGGGCTGACTGTAGCTTTGACCGGCGCACTCCACAATCCGCTCATCAGTGCGTTTTTCAGTTTTTTTTCCTCTATCTGCATGATAACGGCATTTCTCGCGGTGTCACTTGGGCTTTACGATTTTCTGGCCGATGGCCTGTCGCTGAAAAAATCCGGCAAAGAAGGGAAATCCGTCCTGCTTTTGACCTTTGCCCCACCCCTTCTTGTTGTGCTGTTTAACCCGGGCATTTACCTCAATGCCCTGAATTACGCCGGCATTTGCTGTGTCCTGCTGCTGCTCGTCCTTCCGGTTTTAATGACCTGGCGCGGGCGCCGTGTGACAACTGCAGGGGTTATCGTGCCTGGTGGCAATCTGACGCTTGCTCTGGTAGCGATTTCTGCAATGGTGCTGCTCTATATTGCCATCTTGTAGTTCACCAGCATTCAGGGGTCTGCTGACAGATATGGGCTCTGCCGGGTCTTGCAAGATGCTGATTTTATACTATTGCATCAACAATGTATTTTATGAATGTGCCGGAAAAATGAGAGTAATAATGGCAGTTTGCCATGGTTTCTCTCCTGAGAAAGATGCGGTTCTTCAGCCACAAACGTTACAGGGGCTGCAATTCTATCTGCAAGTCTCTGTCGACAAGAATCATGTGATTGTGGGGAATGTCCCCCCACTCGGATTCAATGCAGTTTAATTTTTCTGATGCCAGCAGCACACAGCGCCAGTCGCGCATAACCGTACCATTCGAACCACTTTCGGGCACTTCTCGGGTGCCTGCAAAATAGTGAAGCGACAAGGAGGGCTCTTTGCTGCTCGTGGTGTAGCGAGTTGCAAGCATGCGTTCGCCATCAGTGAGACAAATGTTCAGAAAAGACACGCCCCCCTGACCGTATTGTTCTACCAGCACATTAACGGTTTTTACGGTTTCCCGCAGTACGTTTGCAGCTTCATGAATATCGGTGACATCTCGACCCCGGCAAAGCTGAAGAAAAAGTGCGAAAAAATGCTCCGAGTCCGTGCTGCCCTGAATCCAGTTATAAATATCATCATCAAGCATGCGCCGCAGGTGTCGCTTGATGGATGAAAAGTTGCCGATATCACCGTTGTGCATCAACATCCATCGGCCTCTGGCGAACGGATGACAGTTATCCAGATTGACGTTACCGGTTTCAGCAGCGCGCACATGGCCAAAAAAGCAGGGCGATTTAATCCTGGCTGTCAGATGCAAAAGATTTCTGTCGTTCCATGCGGGAGAAATGGAGGTAAAAAGTCCCGGTTCGGGATTCAGCTCAGGCGCGTACCAGCCCACACCAAAGCCATCGCCATTGGTCGGAAACTGCGTTTCGCGTGCTTTGAGACTCTGGGCGATAAGCGAGTTTTCGGGCTTTACCAGCGCTGTTTCTAACAGCAGAGGCTCTCCAAGATAGGCAACAAATCGGCACATGGGCTGGCTCCTGGCAGTTGCATAAGAAAAGTGTAGTGTAAGTCTTGCTAAACCACCAAATGCTGATATTTGCCAAAGCGCGCGCTTTAGGCAATACTTCCGTGTTAAGGTTTATAATCACACGCCATGAATCCCACCAAACCCTTTCTAAAATGGGCGGGCGGCAAATATCGCCAGCTGTCACGTATCCTTGCGGTCCTGCCCCCGGGAAGACGGTTAATTGAGCCTTTTACCGGATCGGGGGCCGTGTTTATTAACACGAGCTATAGGGAATATATCCTTGGCGAAGCGAACCCTGATTTAGTTGCGCTTTTTACCCACATACAGCAGGATGGCTGTGCCTTTATCGATTGGTGCGAAAGTTTTTTTACGCCACAAAACAATACTGAAGACCGTTATTATGCGTTCCGAGAGCGCTTCAATGCCTCAAAGGACAGCCGCGAGCGTTCAGCGCTTTTTATTTATATGAATCGCCATGGCTATAACGGTCTATGCCGCTACAATCGCCGGGGAGGCTTTAACGTACCCTTCGGCCGCTATGCAAAACCCGGATTTCCACGCCGGGAAATGGAGTTTTTCCAGCAAAAAAGCCAGAATGCACGCTTTGTACACTGTGACTTTCGCGAAACGTTCATGCTGGCAGAACCAGGTGATATTATCTATTGTGACCCGCCGTATGTGCCACTCTCTCCCAGTGCGAACTTTTCCACCTATACCGGTAGCGCCTTTGGCGAAGACGACCATATTGCTCTGGCACATCTTGCGCGCTCATCCAGAGAACGCGGCGTACCGGTAGTGATATCCAATCATGATACCCCCTTCACACGCACACACTACATTGATGCATCTATCGAAGCGTTTCGTGTGCGCCGGCACATCAGCTGCCTTGGGACACAACGCGGATTTGCTCCTGAGCTGCTCGCTTTTTTTGAAGAGAAGCACCCCCTTTCAACCTTTCCATAAAGCACAGTATGAGGGGGGCTTTAAAGCGGTCGTGGTGCGTGGATATCCCGGGTCGGCCGCAACGAAGGCGACCCGGAAACGGACATCAACTCTCGGGCAGACAGTCTTTTTGCCGGGTTGATTCTGCAGCGTGATTGCTCACGGACGGCTTGTCTTTCAGAAAAAAGGCGAGAATGGTTACCAGCAGCAGCGACAATGGCAGTACAGAAAGCGCTATCTGGTAGTCCAGCACCGTATAGATATGCTGGCCATCGACCATACCGGCATCGCCAAACGTATCCAGCAGCTTGCCGACAAGCGGTTGAAAAATGACGCCACCAAGTGTCACTATCATGTTGACGGCGGCAAATGCGGTGCCTGAGAGCCTCGCACCGCTGTTTTCCTTGCCCATGATAAAAACAATGATTTCCGTTCCGCTGAATACCCCGTAGAAAAACAGCAGAGCAACCAGCGTCGTTTGAGAGAGTCCCGGATAATACAAAACGGCACTGATGCAAAAGAGCGCCAGCACGGCCCCGACCACAAGGGGGAACACACGCTTTCCGGTAAGGTCAGACAGATAACCCGCAAGCGGCGCTCCGACGGCCCAGCCTAGAAACATGGCAGAAATGGTGCGGGCAGCCTCGACTTTGGTCAGGTGATGCGCCTGCTCAAGGTAGGTCTTGCCCCACAACTCGCCAAATACGGAAAGTGAGGTATACAGGCAGGCACCGACAAAACCTATGAGCCATATTTCCGGTGAAGCAAGAACAACCCAGACATTGCGAAAAAAATCAGGCAGGGCATTCTTGTGCAGGTGCGAGCTGCCTTTAGGGCCATCACGCACCAGCAGAAACGTCAGGACGGTAAGCAGCATGCCGATGTAAATCAGCATGGTCAGCACATGCTGCCAGCCGAGATTGACCGCCATACTGGTTATCTTGACCTCACCGTAAACGAGGCCCAGCATGCCAAGGGTGGTGATGAGTCCTGCCACCAGCGAAAAATAACGGCGTGGCAGCCAGTTCATTGCAAGAGAGAGCACACCGACAAAGGCAAAAGATGAACCAAAGCCAACAAGGAAGCGCCCGCTTCCCGCCATGAGGAACGATGACGTCTGTGTGAACATGACCGACCCGATGGTGCAGCAAAGGCAGGCAAAGGTCAGAAGGCGACGAGGACCGTAGCGGTCCATCAGCATGCCTACTGGCAGCTGCATCGGCGAATAGGCGAAGTAATAGAATGCGGACAGCTGTCCAAAGGCGGTGGCAGAAATGTGCCCAAACGCGGCACTCAGTTCGCTTTGCAGCGCACCAGGGATGATGCGCAGAACAAATTCGTAGCAGTAAAAAAATGCTCCGATAGCGACTACCAGCACGCCAAACAGCGTATTTCTTCGCGACTGAACGTCATTGTGGGGCATGGGCATGTGTCTCTTTCAGGAAGAAAACAAGCACGGCGGCTATCAGCATTCCCAGCGGAATAACCGAAAGTGCAATGCGATAATCACCCGACCAGTCGAGAAGGTAGCCGACCAGTGGCTGCAGGAACATCGCGCCAAGCATAACTATCATGTTGGTCATCGCCATGGCCGTACCGGCAGCCTCGTCCGGGCTGAGCTCGCGACCTACGGCAAATACAATGGCCTGAGCCCCATAGAGCAGGCCAAGCAATACCATCAGCACGTTGATTTGCATGGCTGTAAGGCCTGGCATATAAAGGATAATTGACATGACGATGACGGCACCGAGTGCGCCTGTCATCATTGGCAGCTTGCGCCGATGCAGTTTATCGGCGAGAAAACCCATCATTGGCGCACCGACCGTGAACCCCAGAAAGAGCAGGGAATTTGCAAAATCAGCATTCGAGCGGGTCATGCCATGTGCATGCTGCAGGTACGGGATACCCCAAAGTTCTGCCAACACAGTTGTAGGCAGGTAGACAAGGCAGCCATAAAGACCGTTAATCCATATCTGGCGATTTCGGGCAATGATGCACAGGTCACGAATGCTCTGGCGAAAATTCTCAATACTGCCACTTTCTTCATCGCTGTCGGGGTGATCGCGCAGCCCGAGCCAAAGAACCAGCACCAGCAAAATACCGGAAATGGCGGTCAGGTTCACGGTCTGCTGCCAGCCCGCTGAATCCACCAGTGCCCCGAGGATATTATCGCCAAGCATCGCGCCAATGGTACCCAGCGCTGTAGCAAGACCTGATACGAGTGCGAGACGGTCTTCCGGCAGCCAGAGGGTTGCAAGCTTCAGCACGCCAACGAAAGCGAACGCTGAACCAAGACCCACGAGGAAGCGCCCGGACGCCGCCACCCAGAACACAGAGGTGCCTGCAAACATCCAGGTACCCAGTACGCAAATCATGCAGGCGATGGTCAGGAGACGCCGTGGACCGTAGCGGTCCATGAGGATACCGACCGGCAGCTGCATGGGAACATAGGCATAGTAATAGAAGGCTGACAGCTTGCCAAAACCGGCAGAGTTCAGCTCAAAATGCGCTCTGAGCGCTTCTTCCATAACACTGGGGGATATGCGCAAAAAATACTCATAGCTGTAAAAAACGGCGCCAAGTGCGCAGACAAACCAGGCATACCACATATAGTGCTTGTTTTTCTCAGTGTGCAAGGCAAACTCTCCTCAGAAAAATTACTCCAAAATTTTCAGGATTTCAGCTTTCGCATGTCTCTCTGGCAACGCCGCTGGCTATGGCGGCTTCGGCCACCGCTTTGGAAACGCGGGCACAGAGCCGTGGGTCTACCGGCTTTGGCAGAAGATAATCTCGACCAAATTCCCAGGAAGTAACACCGGGATAATTGGCCTTGACGTCATCAGGTGCAGGTTCATGCACCAGCGAGCGAATCGCCTCTACCGCGGCAAGCTGCATGTCTCGGTTAATACAGCGTGCCCGTACGTCCAGTGCACCGCGGAAGATATAAGGGAAACACAGCACATTGTTGACCTGATTAGGGTAGTCACTTCGTCCAGTCGCAATAATCAAGTCGTCTCGAATCGCATGTGCTACGTCAGGACGGATTTCAGGGTCCGGATTGGACAGCGCAAAGATTACCGGCTTTGGCGCCATGGAAAGCAGCCATTCAGGCTGCAGCAAGTCAGGCTTGGCTACCCCGATAAAGACGTCCGCACCGCGAAGCGCATCTGGAAGTGTGCGACACCGCGTATCAATCGCAAAGGCCTGCTTATGGCGGTTAAGGTCCGTACGTCCGCTGTGTATGACACCACAGGAGTCGAGGAGCATGAGGTTCTCACGAGGCGCTCCCAGTGCCAGCAGCAGACGCATGGAGGCAATGCCTGCAGCACCGGCTCCAATGCAGACAATACGTGCCGTCTCGATGCGTTTGCCCTGCAGCTCAAGCGCGTTAAGAAGACCTGCGGCAACCACAATGGCGGTGCCGTGCTGGTCGTCATGGAACACGGGTATGTCGAGCAGAGCGGAAAGCTTTTCTTCGATATCAAAGCACTCAGGAGCCTTGATGTCTTCAAGGTTGATACCGCCAAACGTTGGTGCAATGCTGCGGGCGGTTTCGATAAAGGCTTCAGGCGTCGGCGCATCGACTTCGATGTCAAAAACATCGATATTCGCAAAACGCTTAAAGAGCACTCCCTTGCCTTCCATGACCGGCTTGCTGGCCAGCGGGCCAACATCGCCAAGCCCCAGAACGGCAGTACCGTTGGTCATGACGGCAACCAGATTGCCGCGTGCGGTATAGCGCCAGACATTGTCGCGATTCTGCGCAATAGCGCGCACCGGCTCAGCTACGCCAGGCGTATAGGCAAGTGAAAGATCTTCCTGGGTATTCGTGGGCTTGGTGACACAAAGGGCTATCTTTCCAGGCGTTGGCAACTCATGGTAATCGAGCGCGCGTTGCGCTAAATCGGTATCGGTACGTTCCAAAATCTGATTCTCCGTACGGGGCGCAGGCAGAATACCGGAAATCAGCGCGATGCAGACTATGCGACCGCTGTTCCTCCGCCTTTTGCAGGCTGCATGTTGTTCGGAATAGGATGCAAAAAATTTGGCCCCTGCTGCTGTTGCTGCGGCTGGAGCCGAAAATTCCCGTATTACTGCTGTTCGGTGCTGTCCTTGATGCGTGCCTTGTAGCGATCGCGGAAACGCTGGACACGACCACCGGTATCAACCAGTTTTTGCTTACCGGTATAAAAAGGGTGGCAGTTGGCGCATACTTCGATGCTGAGAGGGCTGCACAGCGTGGAGCGGGTTTCAAAGGTGTTCCCGCAGCTGCAGGTTACTGTTACCGATGTATACTCTGGATGGATATCAGCTTTCATTCTACCACTCTCTCTAAAAATTAACGAAACTCGCTACCTGAACCGAATGTCTGGCACGAGCTCCTTGCAAAAGACAGGCAACCTTATCAGATTTGCACAATCAAATCAATCAGGGATTGGTATATCCAGTACCACACTGACCGGCGCATGATCGGAAGGCCGCTCGTGTCTGCGGGCTTCACGGTCAATGGTACTTTCGCGACAGTGCGCGATTAACGCGGGTGAAAGCAGGATATGGTCAATGCGCAGGCCATTGTTGCGCCGAAAAGCGGCTGCACGATAATCCCACCAGCTGTAGGTTTCGGGCGGCTGCGGAAAATGGCGAAAACTGTCGACAAGCCCTGTTTTCAGCAACGCGGCAAAGGCTTCCCGTTCCGGCGGGCTCACAAGCACCGAGCCTTCCCAGCTGGCGGGGTCATGCACATCACAATCTTCTGGCGCGATATTAAAATCGCCAACTACGGCAAGGTGCGGATATTTTTGGGCTTCACGTGCAAGAAAGGCGGTAACGTGCTGCAGCCAGTCGAGTTTATACGCATATTTATCCGTACCGGGAGCCGCTCCGTTTGGAACATAAAGATTGACTACCCGCAGGCTGCCAATGCTCAAAGCAAGAATACGTCGCGCAGGGTCTTCAAAGCCCTCGATATCCGTCAGTACGTCACTGGCTTTATGGCGGCTTATCACCGCCATTCCGTTCCAGGATTTCTGGCCGGAAAACACCACCGAGTAGCCCAGTGCCTCAAACGCTTCGGACGGAAAACGCTCATCCGGCAGTTTAGTTTCCTGTAATGCGAGGACATCCGTTTGTGAATGCAAGAGCCACTCGCACACCTGTTCAAGGCGTACGCCCAATGAATTGACATTCCAGCTCGCAAGCCTAAGCACTAAAGCCTCCTTCATACTGCACCAGCACCGGAGCGTGGTCAGACAATTTCTGCTCTCTATACACCTCGACCGTCCCCACCCGCGGCACAAGGCCCTGTGTAATCACCTGATAATCAATCCGCCACCCGACATTGTTCTCGCGCGCACGCCCCCGGTGTGACCACCAGGTATACTCGTCAGGGTGCGGGTTTTTCAGCCGAAAAGCGTCAACAAACCCAAGCTCTCCGAAAAGCCGGTCCATAAACGCACGCTCATCCGGGAGAAAGCCAGAATTTTTCTGATTGGAACGCCAGTTTTTGAGATCAATCGGCTTGTGGGCGATGTTGTAATCCCCGCAAATGATGAGTTCCTGCCCCGATTCACGCAAAGCCATCACATGCGGTGCGAAATGCTCGAGAAATTCATATTTTATTGCCTGCCGCTCTTCGCTGCTGGTGCCTGATGGGAAATAGGCGGAAATAATGCTTAAGCCCGGGTAATCAAACCGCAGGTACCGCCCCTCGCTCTCTGCGCGCGCATAGCCAAAGTGGCGCACAATGCGCTCAGGCGCGTGTCTCGCATAAATCGCGACCCCGCTGTAGCCTTTTTTTTCGGCATCTACGTATTCACAGTGATACCCTGCGGGAAAATATTGCGGGTCATCTGACAGCTGGGCATGATGCGCCCGTGTTTCCTGGAGACAAACCACATCCGGGCGCACATTTTCAAGCCATTCGTAAAAACCTAGACGAGCGGCAGAGCGAATCCCATTGGCATTAAAGCTGACAACACGCACCAGTCACTCCTTTATAGTCAGGCTATTCAAGCGAAAACAGCACAAGAGCTGCAAGGGCGAATACCATGCCTATGCTTTGGCGCATTGTCAAACCCTGTTTTAAAAAAATGAGTGAGAGAAGCAGCGTTACGAGGGGGTACATGGAAGTAATAAGCACGACCGGCATTGCCGGACCACGCCTTAAGGCTGCCACAAAAAAAATACAGGCCACCCCATTGGCAAGCCCGTTAAGGAGCGCATAGGAGTTACCTCTCAAGGACGATTCAGGCTTGAATTCCAGGAGAAAAAGCGCCACAAATCCGGCTATCATGACGCCAACGCTCGAGTAGAAGGTCAGTGTGAGCGGATTGACAAATCCAGCGGCACGCGTACCCCAATAGCCCCAGGCACCATACAGCACAAGTGATGTGAGCGCAAAAACGTACCATGTGGAAAAAACCATCCGTTTATCTCATCCCCCGGTCATGACCGCTTTGCCGACATCATTGCCCACTTCTACCGCCGCACCTGCAGCAGGGCCTGCAATGGCTTCAGCATCGGAAGATGCCTGCTCATCAAGGCGTTGGGTTTCCAGTCCCGACATTTCGACAAACGGCACTGCCGGCGAATCGCCTGGTGTTGACATCATGGAGCGCGCCTGACTCATGTCTGCGTCCTCGGTTTCATCCTGTTCCCGCTCAAGAGCCGCATCTTCGTCCTTGCTGCCAAGCAAGGATTTTAGCGCCTCTTTGGTATCGGAGTACATTTGCCGTGCTTCGTCTTTGAGCTCATCAGCATATTCATTAAGCTCACCTTTAATGGCATCCACTATTTTGCCATTGCGCCATTCATCAAAGCCGCTGACCGCGTTAACGAGTTCGTCCGTCGCCTGGCTCATGATATCGGCATAATCCCCTTTAGCGGTTTTGCGCTCATTGTCGTACTTCATACGGGGGTCATTTTTCTGAACATCCGAGCCGGCAGGTTTACTGGGAGCGGCCGAGGATGTCTCTTCGGCTTCATCGGCTTGATTGACTTCTTTGTCATCAGACATAACTCACCTCAACATACATTCTTACTCTACTTGTAAATGTATCATGTTGCGAGGTTTTGAGCATGTTAAAAAAACGTAAAGTACAAGCACGTGACAGTACACACAGGATTGTATACACTGGGTGACGAATTCTCCTTTCCCAATGGAAGGGATAACCTGGCGGCGTCTTCTGAGGTCGCGCGAAAAGTGAGTCACCGTGTCGCCCATGAAAGCCCGATACATACCAAATGCACTGACACTGTTTCGCCTGTGCCTGATTGTGCCCTTCCTGGTGTTTCTGCACCAGGGTGCCTACACGCACGCGCTCTACACGTTTTTGCTGGCAGGGGTGACGGATGCGCTTGATGGCTGGCTTGCGCGCCATTTTGGCTGGCAAACCCTCTTTGGCTCTTTTGCCGATCCGCTCGCGGATAAACTGCTTGTTGCCTCCAGCTTTATTTCACTGGCGCTGCTCGGAACCCTTCCCTGGTGGCTTGTGGCGCTCGTTTTTTTGCGGGATTTAACCATCTCGCTTGGCGTCCTGGGCTGGTATTATTTCATCCGCATTCGTCTGCATTTTGCGCCCACGCGGCTCAGTAAAATTAATACCACCGTACAGCTCATGCTGGTACTTGCCGCCCTGCTTAAACTCTCGGGCCTGCAGTTTTCCGACTCCCTGATGACCACCCTTGTGTTCCTGACCACGCTGACGACCGGCGCCACCTACATAGATTATGTCTGGACATGGGGTCGCAAGGCGTTACGCGCCAAATGCCCTGCACAATGAACCGACAACTGGCACTTGCCCTCCAGCTCAACACCGAAGCCACTCTCGATAATTTTCTCTGGGGCGAAAATGCACTGCTCGAAGCCCCGTTCCACCGCCTTGTGGCTCGTGGCGAAGAGCCCTGCCTCTATGTGTGGGGGCCTGATGGCTGCGGCAAATCGCATCTCCTGCAGGCTGCCTGTAATGCGGCCTCTGGAGAGCGAAGTGCAGTTTACCTGCCGCTTGCTCTTTTGAAACCCTTCGGTCCTGAAACGCTTGAAGGCATGGACTGTCATGATGTGCTTGCAATTGACGATGTGGATGCCATCGCTGGCGACCGTGCTTTTGAAGAGGCGCTCTTTCATCTCTATAACCGTGTGCGCGCAAAAGAAGGAGCCGGCATGCTCTTTGCCGCGCGAAAGCCACTGCGTGCGCAGGGGATACAGCTTGCTGATTTACGCTCGCGCCTCAGTGCAGGCCTCGTAGCCCACCTGCAGCCGCTGAGCGATGAAGATAAAATTCGCTCGCTGCAACGCCACGCTCATTCTCAGGGCTTTATTCTGCCGGAGAGTACTGCGCGCTTTCTTCTGAATCACTGTTCGCGCGACATGCACACCCTGCAACGGGTTTTACGGCAGCTGGATGAAGCTTCACTCGCGGCCAAAAGACGCGTTACTGTACCATTTGTAAAGGCGCAGCTTGGCCTGTGACGGAGGCCATATGCTTGATTGATGCCTGCGGGGAGGGAGATGGACTCTTGAAGAAAGCAACGGGAGAGGCTGCCTGAGAGACGGGAGAGGATGATGAGACAGGTATCGCCGGCGTTTCTTGCTGCTGTGCCTGCAGTTTCTCCAGAAATCTGATGCGCTCTTCTATTTGTTCAGGCGACAACTTATCGTAAAGCAGATGAGTTGTCGCCTGAACAATCAGTGAACCCGTTTGGCTGGAAACGTTTGGCCCGGTATCCTCAGAAGCCGTTTCCAGCAGTGCATGCAATTCACGCAGTTTCTTCTCGGGAGTCTCGCATATTTTTTCCACTTTTTCGCTGTCAAATCCACACATCCGGGCAACGCCTTTCTCCGCTTCCTCACGGCGAAACCCAAGATAAATCGCCACCGCAAGCAACCCAAAAAACATGCCGATGCCAATCAATGCCCCCAGGGGAGGGGCCGCCATCGCGAGACTAATCAGTGACATCCCCATGGCAAAACCGGCAGCAAACATGGTTGTGGAGGCAACAACGGTTACCAGTATTTTGGCCCTCTTGATAAGGGGGCTCTGCTGGCCATTCAGATACGTCTCGCGCACCAGTCTCATGCTCTCGTAGCGCTCTAAGAGCATCGCTGCGAGCCGATCTCTGTATTCGCGGTCCCGAGAATCCCTGGGGTTCAATAATTTGCGGTCAGGAAACCCAAGGTGGTTACGGATGATATCTATCTGGCGCGTCTGTTCAACATAGGCATCAATCCAGTGTGTCACCCGCCCAAAACGAACCTTAAGCGCGTTTGCAATGTCATAAAAATCCATGGCGCAGAAGGCCACCGCCATACCGATACCGAGTACCAGCGCGCCAGCCAGAAGTCCACCGGAAAAACCGGCTGACATTCCGAGGCCACCGGCGATATCCATGATAATTTCAGCGCCCTCGGCAACCGCGAGGACTATACCGGCGAGTGCCACGAGTCCAAGCTTCAACCACCGCAGCCACTGCGGTGAGGGCGTTTCAGTTTCTTCGCTGACCCCAAAATTCATGTAGGGACGCACATCTTGCGCGATGGCGCCAAGCAATGCGGCACGCAGCTGCTCAAGACGCAGACGAGTCTCTTCCTCTTCGATGACCCCGGAGTACTCCAGCATCGACAGTACCGCCTCACGCGTGGGCTCAGGCGATTCTGGTGTATGCCAGGCATCCCATAGCGCGCGTGTTTCCTCTGTCAGTGTAAATGCTTCTCTCATGCGAGACCCTTTTTTACAAAACCTGAAAATCAGGTTTCGTCATGAGAGCATCATACCCTGGAGAGCTTAAGACAAGCTTATGTATTAAGGTCTTTTGACATATATGCCTGTGTGCTGGACATTATCATCGCATCAACGCCAGATAGATGCACCTTTGTAAGTGTCTTTAAAAGATCGCCCAGTACACAGGGGTTTTTTTCGTTGTCTTCCCGGAGCTCATGCTGGAGTTAGCCCCGTGCCGGCACATGGATGGGTTCCCTGCCTGCGCGGGAATGACAGGATTCGGGGTGTGTGCGGAGGCCAAAATCTCCCCCACACTGTCTTCCCCGCGCAGGCGGGGACCCATTCGGGATGTGGCACGGAGCCAACGCATGGAACAGATTCAGCCTGGTCACGGTACAAAAATACATGTGAATCCCCCGGCGCGGAAAAAATGTCCCGTACACAGCATATATGCTCCGTGCTGGACAATTTTTTAAGATGCAAAAGAATCGCACCAAGGTGTATCTATCCCGCCTTGATGCGAAGATTTCGGTAACGCACACGGGCAAGCAGACGTTCACGTGATTGTCGCGCGAGCGCAGTTGTTTGATTTTTTCAGTGCGTTTGCAGCTTTGAGTAGAATTAGCAGCTGCATTATCTTGAGGGCGTTTTGACCATTGGCCGTTGTTTTTCGTTTAAACGGAGCGCGTGAGCGCGTACCTTCACGTGAACGTCTGCGTGCCCGTTTGCGTTACCGATACATCATGCGTTTTTTGTCCAGTACAGAGCATATATGGACCCTAAACAGATTTATACATTTCTGCTGTAACGGCTCAGCGCGGGTGCCACGCCCCAGAGCAGCAGCGCGATGGCGAGAGTTACAAGGCCAATTTCAGCAAAGACCGTGGTATACACGTTCAGGCTGTCGACGCCGGGACTCAGCGATTGCGGCAGTGCCGTAAGTGATGCCACCGAGGCTCCGATAAAGCCTGAGACTGCCTGGGAGAGAAACCACATCCCCATGACAAAGCCTGTTATTTTTGCCGGCACCAGTTCTGCCACCATGGCAACCCCGAGAGCGGATACCAGCAGTTCGCCAAGGCACTGGAAAAAATAGCTCGCCACCAGCCACCACGATGACACGAAGCCCGCCTCATCATGGAAATAGCGGGCGAAATAGAGCAGCAGAAAACTCGTGCCACAAAGTGTCATGCCGAGCGCAAACTTATACGGCGTATCAAAATGCACACCGCGATGATAGAGACGGGCATACCCATGCGCAAGCACCGGACTCATGAGGATAATCCAGAGGGGATTGAGGCCCTGAAAGCTTTGTGGGTCAATGGATATCCCAAAAAGCACAGGCACTACGTTGTTAACCGCAAAAAGATTCAGCGAAGTCGGCATTTGTTGATAAAGGACAAAAAAGACCTGCGCCTCAAGCATCAACACCAGTGCCACCAGCATTTTTCGCCGTGAAGCCGCATCTTCTTGCCGCATGAAATGTGCATACATCACCAGCACAACGGCCGCCGCCACCCAGGCGAGATTGCGAGCAACCAGTATATGCTGCAGGAGCCAGGCGCTTAGAAAGGTAATAATCACCACACCGGTAACCACCATCATCCATATGCGCCACGATACCGGTTTTCTGTCAAGCGGGATATCAAGATGGGCGACACTCTGGCGTCTCGCAAAATAATTGGCAATCCCAAGTAACAGGCCGACAAAGCTCGCGAAATAGACGTAAAAATACCCCATGCCGGTCGCAATTGCCGGACCTGCAAGCAATGCGAACGTGGATGCGATGTTGACGGACATGTAGTAGAGGGTGAAACCACCGTGCAGGCGCGGGTCGTTTTTTTCGTAGCATTTGGCGAGCAGGTTAGAGGGATTTGCCTTAAAAAGGCCATTCCCGACACATACAAGCCCGAGCGCGTAGAATACGGTGTGCTCAGACGCCAGAGACAGGGCGAGATACCCCCCGGCAAGGGTGACAAGTCCAAACACCATGGTGCGGCGCGTACCCAGAATGCTGTCGCCAAGATAGCCGCCCGCGGCCACCAGCCCATAAACAAGGGCGGTGAAGGCGCCAAAGGTAAAATAGGCATCCTTGTCATCAAATCCGAGTTTGCGGATGAAATAAAGTGTTAATACCCCCTGCATCGCATAAAAGCCAAAGCGCTCCCACATCTCCACCATAAAAATCATGTAAAAAGCCGGTGGTTGCTGGCGAAAAAGTGCCCTCATGGCGCCTCGCGGTCAGGTTTGGCATCCGACCACATTAGCGTTTTTTGAGGAGGGTTTCAATGGTGTTCCGTCAATCCCGCTTCGAGTGATGCGGCTGGTAATTCGAGGGCTTGAAGCGGTTTAAGCACCGGCCGTGGTGGTAAAGGATGCTCTATCAGCATCCTGAGCAGCGTGTCCCGCGCGTTTTCACTGAGAAGCCCCGGCTTACTGCGCACGTGTGTAACAAACGCCTGCGCAAGTTCAGGCGTAAAGCCAATGCAGTCATGACGTAGAAAATTCAAAATATCTTCGGTACTCGCAGGATACTCCTCATGGGAGATGATGGTGCACATGCGCTCAAAAAACTCTACGCGTCCTGCACTATCCAGCCAATCGATCTTCGTATCCTGCAATTCCAGCAGCTCATGGGCGTGCGCGAGCCCGCGTATGGCATCTTTACGACTGGCTGCCAGTTGCTGCGCCATGAGCTCCGTAGAGTCATGCTCCAGTACAAACTCCGGACCATGAGACGGTTGCGGGGCGACTTCTGCTGTGTCTTCGACTTGCGCTGCCTGCAAAGTTGAGTCTTGCGTATTCACCGTATCTTTTCGGCTGGCAAAACCCTCAATAATGCGCCAGAGGGTGTAAACCGCACCAATTGCCGCCGCAGTTGCGAGGACAAAAACACCCGGCAGACCGAGGCCTGCCAGCAGCCCAAATCCTATGACCGCAACCAGCGAGAGCGCAAGACCGACGCCCTTGTCGGTTGCTACTTTTAAATCCAGGCTCTCATGGGTTTGTTTCGCCTGAACCTTTGCATCCAGGGTTATCTGCAGACGATTTTCCAGCACATCGATTTCTTCTTCAAGCTGTGCAAGTAGCGCCTCATCAACGGCAACATCTTCAGCAAGCGTTTTCAGCCAGTTTTCAGCAGCTGCTCTTTTTGCCTCAAGTGCGGCCAAAAGCGCCTCTTCCTCTTCTTTGGCGGCATAGAAAGTCGCACGCGACTCGGTTTGTGCCTTAAAGAAATTACGCAATGATAATGCTGAAACTACAAATCCCATTGAAATAACGGTACCGATAATAATCAGTGCAGATGGTGGGAAAAGAATAGATGTCAATGTCAGCCCCAATATCAGCGCGGCATAGCCAAATTTGGCCATTTTAGAGAGCGTAAGTTTAGGGCGCTCGCCAAATACGGCCCATGAAGTCAGCCAGGCAGCCGGAAGCGTGAGAAAGTCCACAAAGCTCATGGCGAAATGAACCCAGTGCGATGCTTTTGCACCCACTTTCACGGCTTTGCTGAGTTTATTCTGTAATTCAAATCCCCCGGCAACGGCACCAGTCATCCCACTGACGCCGCCGATGAATCCGACAAGCCCAGGGATGAGTTTACGCAATACCCGCTTGAATACCGGGTCCGGTAAAGGACGTCCATGCATGACCACAGGCTTAGAGAGGTGCGCAAGACGCTCCTGTGGCGTTCTCAGCGGCTCAAGCATCTCCACTGGCGCCAGTCCTTCATCTTTTTCCGGTTTGTCTGCACTGAGTGGCATCGGCATGATTATCATTTCCTCTTAAAAGCCATAAATCCTGTAAGGTTACTCAAACTATAGCGCATGTGAGCTTAAGGAATACTGAAGTCTCGTAGAGATACTTGCCGAAAGGACACGCGGTCTACTATAGTGGTGAAACTACGCAGGAAAATATGGATTTCATGGCTAAAAAAGCACTGTATCTCGCGGGCGGCGGTGCCCGCGGCGCTTATCAGGCGGGAGTACTGAAAGGGATTGCGGAAATTCTCAAAACGCCTGCACTGCCTTTTGACACCATCAGCGGGGTGAGCGTTGGCAGTATCAACGCGTCAGTGCTTGCGGAATACGCCGATGATTTTCCAACCGCCATCGATAAGCTTGAGACGCTCTGGCGAGAAATCCACTGCCATAAAGTCTTCAATGCCAGCAATTTTGAACTGGGCAAATCGGTCGTGCGCAACGTTGCCATGTGGCCAGGGCGTTCAGGCCAGGCAGGTTTCCTGCTGGATACGGAACCCCTGCACCAGTTTGTCGATGATAACATCCAGTTTTCACGGATTGATACCAACATCGCCAGTAACCATCTCGAGGCGCTCGAAATTATCACCACCTGCTATGAGCTTCAGAAAACCATTTCTTTTTATCAAAACCGCAACCCGCATTTTGAGGACTGGGATTATCCGCGCCATGCCAGCCGCCGCGCCAATATCTGTGGCGATCATATTCTGGCATCGACAGCCCTGCCGCTCTTTTTTCCCACGATTAAAATTGGCAATCTGCACTATGGTGATGGTGGTCTCAGCCTGGTTTCGCCCCTGAGAGGCCCTATCCGCTTTGAAGTGAACAAGGTACTTGTTATCGGTACCCGCCAGCCCCCCGGCAGCCAGCACATTGACGTCGAGCACCTCGGTGAAATTGCCTTTGCCCAGGTGCTGGGCCATATGTTAAACGGTATTTTTATCGACAACCTGGACCGTGATATTGAAATGGTCAATCGCATGAATGATATCGCGCGTTTGCTCTCGCTCTGGAAAAAGCGCCATTCTCCATGGCGTCCCATCGAAACCCTCTACCTGCGGCCCAGTGTGAGCATGGCAGGCATTGCCCAGGCTCAGTACCATACCATGCCGGCACTGCTGCGCATGCTTTTGAATGTGATGGGGGCTAAAAGTCAGTCGGGCGATCTCTTAAGTTTCCTGCTGTTTGAGGGCGCTTTTACATCCGAACTCTTAACACTTGGCTACCAGGACACTCTGCGTTCATCCAGTGAGATTGAGCAGTTTTTTGCGTAACAGGCGCCGGACTTAGGACGCCGGCACATCTGTCGGAGCATTTCCCTTTCGTGCCTGACGCTTCTCGTGCCAGGTTTGCAGCAGCACATAAAATGCCGGCACAAACACCACCGCAAGACACGTAGATGCCAGCATGCCGCTGCTCACGGCAATGCCGATAGAGCGGCGGGCATTGGCACCCGCGCCCGTTGCAAAAACGAGCGGCATGACACCAAGTATAAAGGCGAATGAGGTCATGAGAATGGGGCGAAAACGAATTTTAGCGCCCAGCACTGCCGCCTCAAGAATCGACTTGCCATGCAATTCACGCTCTTCCCGTGCCACTTCCACAATCAAAATGGCGTTTTTGGCGGCGAGCGCTATCAGGAGCAGAATACCAATCTGCGTGTACATGTTATTGGCAAGCCCCAGCGCTTTCAGGGCGAATACGGTTCCAAGGAGTGCCAGCGGTACGCTCAGAAGAATCGATGCCGGTATTACCCAGTTTTCATACTGTCCGGCAAGAATCAGATACACAAGCAGCAGCGACAGGCCGAAGATATAATAGCTCATGTTGCCGGCGAGTTTTTCCTGATACGAGGTACTCGTCCATTCATAGCCCATGCCGGCCGGGAGTACGGCCTTTGCGAGTTTTTCCATCGCTTCCATGGCTTCTCCAGAACTGTAACCCGTGGCCGCCATGCCGAAAATATTACTGGATGGATAGAGATTATAGAGCGGAATTATCGCAGGCCCCGTTGCCGGATAGACATCCGTCAGCGTGCCAAGCGGTACCATTCGACCTGACTGGTTGCGCACGTAAAAATTACGCATGTCTTCAATGGTCATGCGCTCCGGCGCGTCAGCCTGCACATACACCTGAAAAACCTGGCCAAATTTTGAGAACAGGTTGACGTACGATGATCCGAGATAGGTTTGCAGCGTTCCTGTCGCATCTCCTACCGGCACCCCAAGCGACTCTGCCTTAACGCGGTTGATGGGCGCTGATACCTGAGGAACGTTTGCCCTGAACGAGGTCATGACGCGCTGAAGCTCCGGCATCTCTGCAGAATAGCGCACCATGGCATCGGTGGCCGTCTGCAGTTTACGATAATCAAAGCTGCCGTCTTTAAGCTCCAGCTGCATCTGAAAACCGCCAGAGGTTCCCAGCCCCTGGATGGCGGGCGGAACCAGCACGAGCACTTTCGCGCCCTGCGTTTTTGCCGCAATGGCATTCATTTTTTGATAAAGCGGGAGCAGTCCTTCCTCTGGCCCCCGCTCGCTCCAGTCCTTGAACATGATATACAATGCACCGGCATTACCCAGGTTGGCGCTGTTATCAAGAAGTGAAATACCATCAATGGAAATCACGTTGGCGATGCCGTCAACCTTTAATACCTGCTCACTTAAATCCTGCATCAGGGCTTCAGTGCGCTGCAGGGTGGCACCGTCTGGAAGCTGAACCGCCATCATCAGGTAGCCCTGATCTTCAACCGGTATGAAGCCCGTGGGAATACGGCTTAAACCAAAAATCGCGATGGCAATTAAAATCAAACCCAGTCCACACACGGCCCGGCTTTTATGGACAAGCCCATCGATAAAACGGGCATACCGATTTTCGAGAGGATAAAAGATTTTATCAAAGGTGCGATAAATGATGTTTTTATGCTGCGGCGTCGTTGGAATCGGGCGCAGCCATAACGCACACTGTGTAGGTTTGAGGGTCATCGCGTTGATGGCACTGATAAGCGCTGTTGCAGCAATAACCAGTGCAAACTGGGCATACATGGCCCCGGTCAAACCCGGCATGAAGCCTGCCGGTACGAAGACCGACATCAGGACGAGAGTAATACCGATAATGGGCCCCATCAGTTCGCGCATCGCCTCAATCGCAGAGTTTTTGGGCGAACTGCCGCGCTCGATGTGCTGTGTCACTCCTTCCACGATTACGATGGCATCGTCCACTACAATCCCAATGGCCAGCACCAGTGCAAAGAGGGTCAGCAGGTTGATGGAGTATCCAAGGGCGAGCATGGCAAAAAACGCGCCGATAATGGTCACGGGAACGGTCGTGGTTGGCACGAGTGTGGCGCGGGCGTTTTGTAAAAAAAGCAGGATAACAAGCAGCACCAGAATACCGGCCTCATAGAGGGTTTTATACACTTCTTCAACTGAGGCGCGTACAAAAATGGTGGTATCAAAGGGAATGGAGTACGTCATGCCTGGCGGGAACGCTTTCGCCATTTTCGCAACCGTTGCCCGCACCGAATCGGCGACATCGAGCGCGTTGGCACCTGGGAGCTGGTAAATACCGATTGCGGCGGTTGGCTGATTGTTAAGCTTTGCCAGCATGCTGTAGCTCGATGAGCCAAGCTCAACCCGTCCGACATCACGAATGCGCACAATCTGTGCGCTCGTACTCGAGTTGGCAGTCTGATTCGGCTCTGTCGCAACGGATTTCACGATGATATTGGCGAATTCATCCGCATCAGCGAGCTGGCCTGGCACGTTGACCGTGAGCTGATACGCCTGCGAGCCAGCAACTGGAGGCGAGGCCAGCTGGCCTGAGGAGATGGCCTGATTCTGACGACTGATGGCATTCAGTACATCAGACGGGTTCAGGGAATAGGCGAGCATTTTTTTGGGGTCGAGCCAAATGCGCATGGCATAGGTGCCGGAGCCAAAAATCAGTACGTTACCGACACCTGGCAGGCGCGCGAGCTCATCCTGCATATTGATGGCCGCATAGTTATTAAGGAACAAACCGTCATATTCTCCGTTTTCCGAGGTCAGCGTTATGAACTGCAGAATGGCCGTCGATTTCTGCTGCACCACCACGCCCTGTTTCTGCACGGAATCCGGCAATTGCGCCATCGCCGCCTGCACGCGGTTTTGCACGAGTACCTGCGCAAAGTTCAAATCGGTACCAATCGCGAACGTCACAATCAGGGTGTAGTTGCCGCTGTTCGTACTGGTGGATTGCATGTAGAGCATGTTTTCCACCCCGTTGACCTGCTGTTCAATCGGCAGCGCCACCGTGTTGATAAGGGTTTTGGCATCCGCGCCCGGGTAGGTGGTCGTGACCTGAATGGTGGGCGGCACAATGGCCGGATACTGCGTTATCGGCAGCACCTTGATGGCGACAAGCCCCAGCAGCACAATGAGCATCGCAATCACGTTGGCAAGGATGGGACGCTCGATAAAAAATTTCGAAATCATGGTGCCGTTTTCCCTTCGGGTTTCGCCTTCACGGCCGTTGTCGACGGACTGGGAGCTGGAGGAGATGCATCCTCGGCATTGACCAGATTACCAGGGGTGGCATTCTGCAGGCCATCGACAATGACGCGCTCATTGGCGGCAAGCCCTTTGGTGATGGCACGTACTCCGTCACTGGCACTGCCAACGCTCACGCGTCGCAGCACCACTTTACTGTCTGCATCCACCAGCAAAAGATACGGACCAATCTGATCGGAAAGAATCGCCGTTTCTGGAACGGTGAGCTGCATTTGTGGTTTGCTCACAGGAAGGTGCACCTGCACAAAAAGTCCAGGTACAAAAAGGTAGTCCGCATTAGGGAGAACCGCGCGCAGCTCCATCGTACCGGTCGAGGCATTAAGGCCGGTGTTCACGAAATCCAGATTGGCGTGATGGCGCTTAGTGGAATTTTGCATGGTGATATCAACAACCACCTGTTTGATATCACCGGGCTTAAAGCCTTCGGCAAGTGCAGCATTGCGCAGGCGAATCAAATCAAGTTCGTTCAGATTGAAATACACATAGATGGGGGCAACTTGTTCAAGTGTCGCAAGAACGGTCGCCTGACCATTGCCAACGAGATTGCCAATATCGACCAGATGACGACCAATACGTCCGTAAAACGGCGCGGAAACGTGGGTATAGCCATAGTTGATGGCGGCAATTTCTTCATCGGCGACTGCCTTGTCAATTTCGGCCTTCACCTCTTTGGTGCGCGCCAGCCACTTTTCAACGTTATTGAGCGAGGTGGCGTTTTCCTTGTACATGCGCTGTTGACGGGCATATTCAGAGAGCGCGTAATCATAACCCGCCTTTTGTGCCGCAACGGTCGCCTGTGCAGCCTTGAGCTTTTCCATGTAGGGTTCTGGCTGAATGACAAAAAGCTCACGTCCCTTCTCCACCATGGTGCCATCAGTAAACTCAATCGCTTGCAGATATCCCTCAACCCGAGCGACTAAATCAACGGAATTATAAGCGACTGTTGTACCTGTCTGGGTGACATAATCCACCATTTCTTTAAGCACAGGTTTTTGCACGGTCACCGAGGGTGGGGGCAACACCAGTCCGTTTTGCGGCATGATAAGGCGTTTGCCCGCCCAGAGAAGCAGGAGCAGCGCCAGCGCCATTGCAGTGAATTTGACAGGTTTCGCGTAGTGATTGAAGTCCATTCTGGTTACCATTTTGGCAGATAAAGTTGATTCAACTGTTGCGCCCGGTTCAGCGGCGGCACGTGATTCATAGGTTTCATCAGGCTGCCCCAGTTGGTGCGCGCCTGCATCGCATCACGAATTTCCTTGGGAACGACATCATGTCCTTCGCGGATTTGCCAGCCTCCGCCGAGTGCTCGATAGAGTGCCACCAGCGCCTGCGGAATGTCCCCCTCGGCGTTAACGAGCGAGAGCTGTACGCGCAGCTGCTGCTGCTCGGCATTAAGAACCGGCGTAAAATCGGTTTCTCCTTCACGGTAGCGCACGAGTGCGAGTCGCAGCGCTTTGGTTGCCGATGTATTGGCTGTCGAGAGATAAATCTGCGCTTTTTTAGCTTCCACATACCCCGTGATATTATCCTGTACTTCCTGCTGGGCTTTAAGCACGAGGTTCTGATAATTCAAAAGTGCCTGCTGAAATGCCGCGTCCTGTACGCGAACCGCGTTGGTAATCTGGCCATAATTAAGCAATGGCCAGGTCACTGCGGGCCCCGCGGTGATGGTACGGTTTGACCAGTTAAAAATATCGCCCACCGAATTGCCGTTAATGTTGTTTGAGGCAAACGCAAAGGTGCCAGTGAGTGAAAAAGCGGGATAAAGATTAGCCTTTGTGGCCCCGATGGCGGCTGACTGCGCAATTGCCTCTTCACGCGCCTGATAGATATCCGGCCGTCTTTCAAGGGTTTCTCGCGGGATACCAACGGCTACGGACAATGGAGCCCTGGGAATGCCATGTCCCTTTTTCAAAATGGCATCGGCACCATTTGGAACTGTTCCCAAGAGCAGTGCCAGCGCGTCTTTCTGCCGCTGCAGGTTCACGCGCAGCGTGGGCAGGGTCGCCTCAGTCTGAGCCAGCTCCGTTTTCGCCTGCTCAACATCAACAAGGCTCGTCTGGCCTTCTTTAAAGCGCGAACGTGCGATTTTAAGGCCGATGGCCTGGACCGCGATGTTCGCTTTGGTCACCCGAATCTGCTCTTCAATGGTGCGGATTTTGACATACGTACTTGCAACGTCAGAAGTCAGTGTTATCAATGCGTTATCGTAGGCGGCACTTGAGGCGAGAAACATCGCATTATTGGCTTCAATCGCACGGCGGTATTTACCCCAGAAATCAAGCTCCCAGTTGGCGTTAAAGCCTAAGAGCGCCGTATCAAAGCTTTGCGGGAGGATGTCTTGAAGCGAGCTTCCGCCAAGGCGGTTATAGGTATAGTTGCCAATCATCGCCTGTTGCTGCGGGTAAAGCATGCCGACTGACTGGGCAAGCTGTGCGCGTGCCTGAAGCACCCGTACCCCGGCAATCTGAGTGGGCAGATTGCCACGATAACCGCGCTCAACAAGCTCTGTCAGCACGCGGTCATGAAACACGCCCCACCATTTGCCATCCTTAAACGGCATTTCCTTCACCGAGGCGTTTTTTTCAGGCCAATGCGGCACTACAGGCTTTGACGGCTCGCGATAATTCGGGCCCACCATGCAGCCTGCCAGCAAAACACTACTTAGATAAAGTCCAATACGTGCCATCGCGCCCGGGCATTCCTGAAACGTGCAAGCATTGACTCTATCACCTCACGCGGGTTTTGAGTAGGGCTTCGTGCACGATGGCGGTATCAGGCCGCACACCATGCCAGAGATAAAAAGCCTCGGCTGCCTGTTCAATCAGCATGCCAAGGCCATCGGCGGCGTTCAGTCCACGGGCACGCGCTGCTGCAGTAAACGGCGTATCTGCTTCAAGACTGTAAGCGAGGTCATAGCAGAATGGCGTGCCGGTAAAGCCGAACCAGTCAGGCATTTCAAAAGAGAGGCTCGCCGATGTCGCATTAATGACCACATCCACGGCGGGTCTTTCCCCCGGATGCATCACCGTTATGCCGCCAATATCCTGGACAAGGGCTTCTGCGCGTGCGCGTGTGCGATTGGCAAGAAAAAGCGCCTCTGGATGCTCGTTTTGGAGGACGGGAAGAATGCCGCGTGCGCCCCCGCCGGCGCCAAGCACGAGAATACGCCCGTGAAGCGACACATTAAGGCGCAGAAAATCGCGCAGGAGCCCAATGCCATCGGTATTATCGGCATGGAGCCGCCCTTCCTGCATCCAGAGGGTATTGGCAGAACCGGCATGCGTCGCGCGGGCAGTGGCCACGTCGGCCATGGCAAAAGCACGCTCTTTAAAGGGGAGTGTCACGTTAAGTCCTGTGCCGCCATCGGCAAAAAACCCCCGCACCCGGGCCTCAAAGGCTTGCGGCTCGACATCAATGGCCGTGTAGGTGAGGGGTATGGCGGTTTCAGCGGCAAAAAGCGCGTGAATCCGCGGGGAGAGGCTGTGGCTGACGGGGTGGCCAATAACGGCAAAACGTTGCATGCAGGGGTTCCTGGTTTTATACTGCACAGGATTTTACGTCTGTTGCAGTGAGGAAGTCATGTCTAAGCGGATATTTTTTGTGGCGGGTCTTCTGGCCAGTCTGTTTCTTGGCGCGTGCGCGCGTGACCTTCCAGCCGGTGAGTACGATACATCCGAGGTTGGCAAAATCAAACAGGTCGCCTCCGGCACCATTATTTCTAAGCGTGCGGTAAAATTTCACAGTAAAACTCAAGAACAGAGTACCGCGGCTAATCCGGGCACCGAATTTGTCGATGGCGGCAAAGGCTTTGTCTATGTGGTGAAGCTTAACAGCGGCACCATTGTATCCGTTGCGCAGGCAGAAGATTTAAAACTGAAAGTCGGCCAGCGCGTACTCGTCGTTTATGGTCGCCATACGCGCATTCTGCCGGATAACAGTCGGGTAGATTAGCGTGCCAATCGCGGACGCACTACGATGTGATTGTCAACGCGGCTGACACCCGGCGTGTTCTGGGCGATGGCCGCGGCAATATCAGCCTGGCGGATTTTTTGCACATATCCACGCAGCGTGACCACGCCGTTGTCAGCCGTCACTTCGAGTGGCATGCCCGCCAGCTCCGGGTTGCGGGCGATGGAGGTGCGCACGGAATCCGTGACAGAGCTGTCCCCGGGCGGCGTCCACAGAAAGTCGTTATGACCCGTGGTGTGGCACCCGGATAACAGGGCGATGGAAAAGGCAAGTTGCGCAAGCCATGCATTCTTCATGAAAAGATCCTCCAGCAGTTTGCTCAGGAGAATGCATTATTTGTTCCAGGTTTTTTCTGCCGCCAGCGTCTTATGTATGACCTCGCCTAAATCCCGTGAAAGCGGCTGTCTGGCAAGCTCTTCCACCACCTGGCGCATGCGTGCATGACTCTCGGCGTCAAGCTGCGCACTTCGGGTCAGCGGTGTGGCAAGGCGGGCGGCGACCTGCGGGTTAATGGCATCCACTTTTAACAACTGCTCCGCAAGAAACGCATAACCACTGCCGTCTTTTGCGTGAAAATGGCGGATATTTGCCTGGCAGAATGCGCCAATGACCGCGCGCACTTTATTCGGATTGGTCCATGAAAACGCCGGATGCAAAAGCAGTTCGCGTACACGTTTGGGCGCATCCACACACTCTGATGCTGCCTGAATGCTGAACCATTTATCAACGACGAGACTGTTATGCGACCACTGCTGCCAGAACGCATTGATAACAGGCTCGCGCACATGCGCAGACCGCGAATTGGCGAGCAGCGAGAAAGCACCCACCTGGTCAGTCATGGTCTGGCTGCTGGCAAACTGCGACAGGCACAGCATTTCAGCGCCACTGATATCGGCTTTCATCAGATACCAGAGGCATGCGTTACGTAACGCCCGGCGTCGAAACGCCTCATTGTGCATGCCATGGTCTTCCTTTGCCCGCAGCGTTTGATAAAGCTCAAGGAGCTCCCGTTGCAGGGCTTCGCCAAGTGCTGCCCGCCAGGCATCGCGTGCCGCCTCAACGTCAAGCGGTGATGCCCTGCCAACCCGCGCCGCCACTTCTTCAAAGCCTGGCATGGAGAGAATTTCGGCCCGCAGCGCCTCATCAAGGTCATGGCGGGTCAGCACCTCGCGCAGCGCTTCGACGAGATGCACAGAGACCCCGCGACCGCCCGCCATGAGGCGCGCAATGTCATCGAGCATCAGCTGGCGCGCCGCATCCCACTTTGCAAAGCCATCTGTTTCATGGCGAAGGAGCGCCAGATAAGTGGACTCTGGTGTGTCGCGCTCAAGGCGCACAGGTGCTGAAAAGCCACGCAGCAGCGAGAGGGTTGGCTCAGCGGCAAGCCCTTTAAAACTAAAAGACGCCTCAGCCTCCCTGAGCGACAAAACCTGCTCGCTGCCCGGCAAAATATTGCCGCTGGCGTCAAAAAGCGCCATAGAGACAGGAATATGAAAGGGGGCTTTCGGAGAGCCATCCGCCGTTGGAGCGCAGTGCTGGCTCAACGTAAGCGTGAGCGTGCCATCGGCAAAATGCGTATGCGCATTGACAACCGGTGTTCCCGCCTGACTGTACCAGCGCTTTAGCTGCTCAAAATCAACACCGTTGGCATCCGTCATTGCCGCCACAAAATCATCAATGGTCACTGCCTGACCGTCATGGCGCTCGAAATACAAGTCCATGCCGCGGCGAAATCCCTCTGCGCCGAGCAGCGTTTGCTGCATGCGGATGACTTCAGCACCCTTTTCATAAACAGTCGCCGTATAGAAGTTATTGATTTCCTCATAGGATTCCGGGCGCACCGGGTGGCTCATGCTGCCCGCGTCTTCCGGAAACTGAATGTTTCTAAGATTGCGCACATCCTGAATGCGGCAGACATCACGCGAATACTGGTCGCGGGAGAATTCCTGGTCACGAAACACTGTCAAGCCTTCTTTCAGGCTTAATTGAAACCAGTCACGACAGGTCACGCGATTGCCGGTCCAGTTGTGGAAATACTCATGCGCCACCACACTTTCAATCGCGGCAAAATCCGCGTCAGTGGCACTTTTGGGACAGGCAAGAATGTATTTGGTATTAAAGATGTTAAGCCCCTTGTTCTCCATCGCCCCCATGTTAAAGTCACTGACGGCAACAATCATGAAAATATCAAGGTCATATTCACGCCCATAGTGCACTTCATCCCAGCGCATGGCAGCCTTCAAGGACGCGATTGCGTGCGCGGTCAGCCCTTCCTGACCGTGCTCGACATAAAGCCGCAACTCCACATGCCGCCCGCTCATGGTGACAAATTCATCACGCACACAGGCGAGATTTCCGGCAACCATGGCAAAAAGATACGAGGGCTTGGGAAACGGGTCGTGCCATTCTACCCAGTGACGCCCATCTGCGAGTGTGCCCTCGCCGGTGCAGTTCCCGTTTGAAAGCATCTGCGGATAACGTTCAGCATCAGCTGTAATACGGGTCGTGAAGACCGCAAGCACATCCGGGCGGTCGGGGTAGAACGTAATGCGGCGAAAGCCTTCTGCCTCACACTGGGTGCAGAAAATGTCATTTGAGCAGTAAAGCCCCGAAAGCGCGGTATTTTCGCGCGGATTATGGGTGGCGATGGTTTCAAGCGCAAAAGATTGCGGGCAGTTCAGAAGCACCAGTTCACCGTCTTCAAGCCGCCAGTGCGTCTCTGGCAGCTTTTGGCCATCGATTGCCACCGATTCAAGTGTCAGCCCCTCTCCCTGCAGGCGCACCTCACCTTCACAAAGGCGCGTCATCTGCAGGCGGGCGGTGACGCGCGCCAGGTCTTCGTAAAGGTCGACCGTCAGGTGTACCGTATGTACCTTTATACCTGCCGGTTGATAGTCTTTTCGGAAAATAGTGGGTGTCTGCATGCCAGTTGCTCCAGGGCCGCTCACGGCGAAATCGCGTTATCACTGATTATGGCAAGACACCGCTAATACCGCAACGCGAATGCGAAGGCATTGCACGCAGGTAAGGCGGGGCCTGCTGACATCCACACGCCCTAATCAAGAAATGAAAATGGTATTGCCCAGAGATTATCTCCAAATGACAGGCATTTATCTCCACTATAGAGAACGATACCGCTTACCCATTTTTTATCAGCTAATCCCGCCACTTTTCTCAAACCACGGAAATCGTGGTTAAGAACAGTCTGGCTGGCTTTAACCTCAATGCCAATAATCTTGCGTGCATGATTTTCAAGAATAAAATCCACTTCGACCTGGTCTTTGTCACGATAGTAATAAATATTCCATGGCTCATCTTCCAGTGTGCACATTTTCAGTAATTCGCTGTATACCCAGGTTTCCAGCAAAGCTCCAAAAGAAGATTTATCATTTTCAATACTTTTGATAGTAACCCCGTTCAGACAGGACAAAAGACCACTGTCAATAAAATGAATTTTTGGTGTTTTAATTATTCTGCTTAAGGTGTTGTCATGCCATGGCCTTAATCGATGTACTAAAAATAGCGTTTCCAGTAAACCGACATACTTCTGTGCCGTTTTAGTATCCAGGTTTAATTGCGCACCAATGTGAGTAAAATTGGTTAATTTTCCAGATTGTTGAGCCAGTACCTCCAGTAATCGAGGCATTTCCACTAATTTTTCTATTGATGAGATATCTTTTACGTCTCGTTCTACTATTGCTTTGATATACGATTTAGCCCAGGCATTGCGTCTTTCAAAAGTTGGTCTCGCTAACATCTCGGGATATCCGCCAGTGAGCGCTTGTGAAATAACGTCTGATTGCTGTGAACGGGGTGTTTGATTTGGCCAGGAGTGGTCTATGGCATATTTTATAAAGTGATTTTCCCGGCGTTCAATTTCAGCCAGAGAGAGTGGAAAAAGCGTCAATATTTCCATTCGACCAGCCAGGCTATCCCCAATGTGAGGTAATGCGAGTAAATTGGCTGAGCCGGTTAATAAAAAACGCCCCGGTTGCCTGTTTTCATCAACCGAAAGCTTTATCGCACGCAGTAATTCTGGAGCGCGTTGAATTTCATCTATGATTGCTTTATCAATTCGACTGACAAAACCCACAGGATCTTGTTTTACTGCATTAAGGATATTGTCATCATCCAATGTGTAGTAAGGCAGGGACGGCGAGTACTCTTTGACTAACGTTGTTTTTCCTGATTGTCGAGGCCCGTTAATTAAAACTACGGGGGTATCCTGCATGGCAATTTCCATTCGACTTTTAAGCTGCCTTGGAAAGTTAGTGGTGTTCGTATTCAAGAAGGCATCCCGGATTTCGTCCAACATGGATTATAGGCTCGTCCAAAATGGATTATGATTTCGTCTAATATGGAATATATATTCGTCTAAAATGGAATTCAAGTGAATTTTCTTTAACTGATTCAGCCTGCCGGTACGCAGGGTCTGTTGATCTTTGGTGCAGCGACTGAATCCAGTTATCGCGCCTGATGGCAAGAAAACAGGAATTCCGCAAAGCGAATACGAAGGCACAACAGGCAAGAAGGCGACTGCTGGCATTATCATTGCAGGAAAGCAATTATCAAATGCGGCTTTCGCCCTGTGATTTTAACCACGTTTTTCAGGGTAAAAATCGCATTTCAATGCGGGTTGAGTGTATACTCAATACAAGACAGTGTCTCGTGTTTGGCGTGCAAACGCCAGGATGACGGGGCGTAATTTGGGGCAACAGGAAGGACTATCCAAATGAATACGCATGAGTTTCTGTCCAACTACACACGACGCTTTGCCGACAGCGCGGCTGAAGAGATGTCACTGGATGAGTACCTCGAGCTCTGCCGCACCGACCCGTCGGCCTTTGCCAACCCTGCCGAGCGTCTCCTGATGGCCATTGGCGAGCCGGAAATGGTCGACACCCGTCACGACCCGGTACTTTCGCGCCTTTTTTCCAACAAAGTTATCCCGCGCTACCCGGTCTTCTCCGAGTTTTACGGCATGGAAGAACCGATTGAGCAGATTGTGGGCTTTCTAAAGCACGCGTCTCAGGGGCTTGAGGAAACCAAACAGATTCTCTACCTGCTGGGGCCTGTGGGGGGCGGTAAGTCCTCTCTTGCGGAAAAATTAAAAGATTTGATGCAGAAAACGCCTTTTTACGCCATCAAGGGCTCACCGGTCTTTGACTCGCCCCTTTCGCTCTTTGACCCGGAAGAAGATGGCGAGCTGCTCTTTGAGCGCTTTGGCATACCGAAGCGCCACCTGCGTTATGTCATGTCGCCCTGGGCGGTTAAGCGGCTGCAGGAGTTTAACGGTGATATCAGCCAGTTTCGCGTGGTTAAACTGCGCCCCTCCCGTCTGAAACAGATTGCCATTGCCAAAACAGAGCCTGGGGATGAAAACAACCAGGACATTTCCTCACTGGTCGGCAAGGTCGATATCCGAAAGCTTGAAGAATTTTCGCAGGATGATGCGGATGCCTACAGCTACTCCGGCGGCCTTTGCCGCGCGAACCGCGGACTTCTTGAATTCGTGGAAATGTTCAAAGCCCCCATCAAAGTGCTGCACCCGCTCCTGACCGCCACGCAGGAAGGCAATTACAACGCGACAGAAGGCCTTTCCGCCATCCCGTTTGAGGGTATTATTCTTGCGCACTCAAACGAAGCAGAGTGGCAGACGTTTCGTAACAATAAAAACAATGAAGCCTTTATCGACCGTATTAACATCGTCAAAGTGCCCTATTGCCTGCGCGTTTCAGAGGAGCTTAAAATCTATCGCAAGCTCCTTGAGCACAGCTCACTCGCAAGTGCTCCTTGCGCGCCCGGTACCCTTGACATGCTGGCGCAGTTTTCCGTACTGACCCGCCTTAAAGAGCCGCAAAATTCAAGCGTCTACTCAAAAATGCGCGTCTATAACGGCGAGAGTCTTAAAGACACCGACCCGAAGGCCAAATCCTACCAGGAATACCGCGACTTCGCGGGCGTTGACGAGGGCATGAGCGGGATTTCCACGCGCTTTGCCTTTAAGATTCTCTCGAAGGTCTTTAACTTTGATCACAGCGAAATTGCCGCAAACCCCGTACACCTTTTATACGTACTGGAGCGCCAGATTGAGCAGGAGCAGTTTCCTCAGGAAGTGCACGACAAATACCTTGCCTTCGTCAAAGAACATCTGAGTGCGCGCTATGTGGATTTCATCGGCAAGGAAATTCAAACGGCCTATCTTGAATCGTATTCGGAATACGGCCAGAACATTTTTGACCGCTACATCACCTATGCCGACTTCTGGATTCAAGACCAGGATTATCGCGACCCGGATACCGGTGAAATTTTTGACCGCGGCGCACTGAACACGGAACTGGAGAAAATCGAGAAACCGGCCGGCATCTCGAATCCTAAGGATTTTCGTAATGAAGTGGTGAATTTCGTGCTGCGCGCACGCGCCAATAACCATGGCAAAAACCCGGTCTGGAACAGCTATGAAAAACTGAAATCGGTCATTGAGAAAAAGATGTTTACCAATACCGAAGACCTGCTGCCGGTTATTTCTTTTAATGCCAAGGCCTCTGAGGACGACCGCAAAAAACACGAAGAATTTATTTCGCGCATGGTTGAGAAAGGCTATACCCGCAAGCAGGTGCGCCTGCTGTGTGAATGGTATTTGCGGGTTCGAAAGTCTCAGTAGTCTGCAGAATTTCTGTGAGGCCCTTAAACGTTGGGGCCCGCGGGAATTAAGGAAGGAATCATGTCGCAACTGATTGACAGACGCATGAACGCCGGGAAAAAGAGCACGGTCAACCGTCAGCGTTTTCTGCGCCGTTATAAAAACCAGATAAAACGCGCGGTTTCCGAGGCGGTTGGCAAACGCAGCATCACCGAAATCGACAAGGGTGAGCAAATCAGCATCCCGGCGCGCGATATTTCCGAGCCGCACTTTCACCACGGCAAGGGTGGACGTATCGAACGGGTACTGCCCGGTAACGATAATTTCGAGACCGGGGACAGGATTCATCGCCCGGAGCACGGGGGTGGCGGCAGTGGTTCTGGGAGCGCCAGCAACAGTGGCGAGGGTGAGGATGATTTTGTCTTTCAACTCTCGCGTGAGGAATTTCTCGAGCTGTATTTTGAAGATCTCGAGCTGCCCTCGCTGGTGCGAAAAGAGCTCGCCCGCATCAATACCGAAAAAAACGTACGCGCCGGCTTTACAAGCAGCGGTACGCCCAACAATATCAACGTGCTGCGCTCCATGCGACAGGCGACCGGACGGCGAGTGGCACTTTCTTCCCCCGCCCGCAAACGCCTGCATGAGGCAGAAGCGCTGCTGGAGAACCTCTCACCTGAAAACACCGAAGAGCGTGAACGGCTCCTGCATAAAATTGAGGCTTTACGGCGCAAAATTGCGGCCGTCCCCTTTATCGACACCATTGATTTACGTTACAACCACCGCGTGCGCATTCCGGTGCCCTCCACGCAGGCGGTGATGTTTTGCATCATGGACGTTTCAGGCTCCATGGATGAAGCCAAAAAAGAAATTGCCAAGCGCTTTTTTATACTGCTCTATCTGTTTCTGACGCGTAACTATGAAAAAATCGAACTGGTCTTCATCCGCCATCATACCTCCGCCAAAGAGGTCAGCGAGGAAGAGTTTTTCTATTCGCGTGAAACCGGCGGCACGGTAGTCTCCAGTGCGCTTGAGCTGCTCGATACCCTGATTCAAACCCGCTATCCGGCAAACGCCTGGAATATTTATGTCGCTCAGGCTTCAGACGGCGACAACTGGAACGCCGACTCGCCCTATTGCCAGGAACTTTTAAGCGAGCGCATCATGCCGTTCCTGCAGTATTATGCCTACATCGAAATCATGCCGCGCCACCATCAAAGCCTTTGGGAAGTGTACCTGCAGGTGCGGCGTCGCTATCCGAATTTTGCCATGGAAAACATTGACAGCATCGCGGATATTTACCCGGTGTTTCGGGAATTGTTTCAGAGGAAGCCCGCATGAGAAAAGAACCCCTGTCCCGTGGCGCTGAGTGGACATTCGAGCTGATTGAGGCCTATGACCGCGAAATCGGACGACTCGCGCGCGATTTTAAGCTCGACACCTATCCCAACCAGATTGAAATCATCACGGCCGAACAGATGATGGATGCCTATGCCGCAGTCGGCATGCCAATCGGCTATCACCACTGGTCGTTCGGCAAGCATTTTGTGGGTGTGGAAAAAAGTTATCGCCGTGGCCAGATGGGGCTTGCCTATGAGCTCGTGATTAACTCCAACCCCTGCATTTCCTATCTGATGGAAGAAAACACGATGGCCATGCAGGCGCTCGTTATCGCGCACGCCTGTTATGGCCATAATTCGTTTTTCAAGAACAATTATCTTTTTAGAATGTGGACCTCGGCCGATGCCATCATTGATTATCTGGTCTTTGCACGCCACTATATCAGCGAATGCGAAGAACGCTATGGCATTGATGAAGTAGAATCCATCCTTGATGCCTGCCACGCCTTGATGCGCCACGGCGTTGACCGCTACAAGCATCCGCAGCCGCTCTCGATGCAGGAAGAAAGCATCCGCCAGCAAAACCGCGAGCATTATCTGGAGTCTCAGGTCAATGAGCTCTGGCGCACCATCCCCCATGCCAAACATAAAAATGAACAGGGTGAATCGCGGCGTTTTCCTGAAGAACCCCAGGAAAACATCCTCTATTTCATTGAAAAAAACGCTCCCCTGCTGAAGCCCTGGCAGCGCGAGCTGGTGCGGATTGTGCGCAAAATCGCACAATATTTTTACCCGCAGGGTCAAACCAAGGTCATGAACGAGGGCTGGGCGTGCTTCTGGCACTACACCCTCCTGCACGCACTCTATGATGAGGGGCTTGTTACCGATGAATTCATGCTCGAAGTGCTGCAAAGTCACACGAGTGTCATCATGCAGCCTGACTATAATTCGCCATGGTACAACGGCATCAACCCCTACACCCTTGGCTACCACATGATGCAGGACATCAAGCGCATGGCCCAGTCCCCCACCGAAGAAGACCGCGCCTGGTTTCCGTTTCTCGCAGGCAGCGACTGGCTCTCAAGCCTTGATACCGCGATGCGCAACTTTAAGGATGAAAGCTTTATCAGCCAGTATCTCTCGCCCAAAGTCATCCGTGATTTGCGCCTGTTTGAGGTGGTGGATGATGAAAAGAACACAGATTATCTGGTGGGTGCCATCCACAACGAAAAGGGTTATCGTCGCCTCAGGGATGTCCTTTCAAGGCAGTACAATGCCGGTTTCCTCGAGCCTGATATTCAGGTTTACGCGGTTGATGTCGAAGGTTCACGCACACTCACGCTGCACCATACGCAGCAAAACGGCATCCCGCTCGGGCCAACGACTGATGAAGTCTTAAAACACCTCCATACCCTCTGGAAATTTCCGGTGATATTACAGACGCGCGACGCAGAAGGTCACACGGTTACCGAGTACCGCTGCCCGGCAAAACCTGTGCACGAGCAGGAGTGAGCGGCAGTACGCCGCTCTTTATAGTGTTAACGGTTTAACGCGTTGCGGGATGATACTTGATGGTGAGCAATTTCATCAGCTGCTTCAGAAAGAATGCGGTTTAACTCAAAGCTGCGAATGGTAAGGCTCGCGTCAGATAACCGGTTAGATGGGTTATCGATGATACGTTGCCTCGTGTGTTGTATATTATTGCCCCCCAACACGTCTGCGACTGATTGACCCGCATTCAGCTGGAGCATGAGATCCTTCGCCATCAGGTAATTTAGTCTTCGGTTGATGGCCCGAGAATCCGCCCGCACAAAAAATCCGTTATCAAACCTTATTGCGTTTGTGTTAATCATAAACGGATTTGGCAAAACCCCCTCTGCAAGCCGGGCATTACTGTAACCCGCTATCCTTTGAGTGTATGCAAGCAACGCATCAAAATAATGGCGCTCCCTTGAGCCTTCAGGGGTTGGTTTGACGACCTCATTTATTTCGTTATCCAATGTTGCCTGTGCCGCTGGTGGCAGCATCGCTTGGATATCCTCATAATACTTCCTGCCCTTTTCTCTGCCAGAACCAGTTTGTGAACATATTTTTGCTTTTTGGGCAACGGTGATCCCATGACGCCCCACCTGACGCACAGCATCCAGTCTCTCATTCTCAGGGATACATAACAGCATCCGCTTCAGAGACTGTGGACAGCCTGGTACTGCCCGGTAAAGCAGGCTGTCTCCATTGGCAGTATCGCGCGCGAGTCTTGCTACAGTAGCTTCGTGCAAACCACTCAGAATCGTTGCCAGGGGCTCTATCGCTTCCGTTGTTCGTCTACTGCCAGTCATGGTAAAAGATGAGCTGGTACCAGCCTCCAAAGCCACATCAAGTACGGTTTGACCGAAAAGGTCTCTAACCATCACGGACTCTTCCAGTTCCTCAGGGCTCAGGTTATCAACCATCACCTTAAGCGATGCGTCATTTGCAACTGCCTCATGGACCACGTTGCTGCCCCTTCTGTCTTCCTCACTCAGGGCGGCGACTTTCGTTAGAGGAGGCATGCGGCTTAGAATCAACTGCAGAGACTTAGGCTTGTCTACTGCACGGTGCAGCACCGTATCACCATTACTGTCTTTTACAGCAACACCACCAGCTATCTGATTATCATTCATGCGAGCAAGAATCAGTGCTAAAGATTGAGAGTGATTTACCGCATTATGTAATACCGTTTCGGTAGAAAACCAGCTAAAGTTTTTTGTAACGTTTTTGGGCTGTGTCGCCGCCAATGCGACTTGTTCATCGGTCAGGCTTTCAAGGACAGCACTAACGGCATTCTCCCTGATATTAAAGTTCGCTTCAAGGCTCGACATCAACAGGTTTCGGCCATTTGCGTATGGCTCAAAAACAGCGTTCCACCTGTCAGACGCAGGTAACAGTTGAAGTATACACCTCAATGAATCCGGGAATTCTTTCGCAGCCTGAGTTAAAAGGTTCCTGACCGCACCCAGCCTCTCATCTTCAGGAAGCCTTGTAAGAATACGCGCCAGATAATCTGGATTCTCTATCACAATCTGCAACAAAAGAGGATTTTGCATCACGATTGCAGTTACGTTCTCATTAGACATCTTATCCAGAATGCACATAAGGGAGTCTAAATTCCTTGTAGTGCGAAAATGGAGTTTTTGATTTATCGCCGAATCTACAACGCTCTCACCAATGCGATTCTTTTGCATCGCCATGCCGGCCAGTTGCTCTGGCTCCAGGAAAGGCAGGATTTCACTCACAAATCGTGGTTCATGCAACGCAAGAAGCAGAACATTTTCGCCCATATTGTTAATACTGGCCAGGGCAGCGGAAATATCTTCCCCTTTCATATAGCGTAGAACGACAGACAGGGCTTCAATCATGGCCCCTGCTTCCAGTTTTGCTACTGCGTGGAGTATGGTATCACCAGAATTACGCTTAAGGGCAAACACTTCATCCAGTTGTAATCTGTTGAGTTTGCTTAAAAAACCATTCAGGAGCCTCGGGGAGCGTGCTGCAAGAAACAACAAGGGCGCCCCGGCGGAGTCCTGTTGTTTTAATGCCGTGAATACGGCTTTATTTGCATCCTCTACCGATAGAGCATCGAAGAAGTGACGAATCACCTCATCTGAAGGGCGTTTCGGCTCCACACTGTCTGAAGCGTGTCTTATCATCGCTTCTGCAAGCGTCATCCAGTAGGTTTCGTTGATTATCTCTGCCTTATCCCTGTATCGCTCGAGGAGCTGCTGAAGCATATCCAATCTTCCCCGCAATACCGCCTCGGCGGCCAGTTCGCTGATACTCGCACCATCCGGTACTACGTTATAGTCATCAATGATTTGAAAGATAAGTTCTACACTCGCATCGTACTCCAGCAATTCACTCGCTATCTGTGCGATGTGCTCCGCGCAGATGTAACCGGGAAATCCTGTTGTCCACGGTCTCTGCCCCTTAACATCCCCGGGAAATATGAACCTTGGGAAATGAAAAAAGTAACGGATGGCAGGGTTATAATAGGCATGTGGTTGTTGTTGCTGATTGACAATGAATGACAGGAGATTGTGAAAATTCTCGCGAAATACGGGCGACCATGTTGACTGCGGGTAACACAGTGCGTGCAAAAGAATACGGTTTATACGGTACGTTGATGCCTCCAGCACACCTTCTTTACACCATGCCTGAAGTACTTCATCATCAACTCGGATTTCAGGCGTGGCCGCGAGCTCTCCGTTGGGACGCTCTCTGAGAATTAGCTGATACAGTTCGATAAGCTGATTATTTGTGTGAAATAATTCAATACCATTAGGGATTTGACGGGTGTTTTGAAAAAAATTGATGACAAAATCTGAGGTTTTTTCACCAGCGCCCTCAACAAGGCGTACAGATTGCGGATTACCCGGAATAACGTGACTGGGGCGAGCGGACATAATTGCATTTCCTTTACACTCAGTATATTTATTGATCAATGATACTATAGGAGCTCGCTGTAAACAAGATGGACATAAAAAATCAGGGTGTTTAGCACAGATGACGGCATAAAGAAGTGCGCCAGTCAGGACTGTCAGGCATGCATTAATGTAAAGAATCGGGTGAGGGTCGCGCTTGTGGTGGGGCATCTCTACAGAAAGGGCGCGGGCGCACACGTCTTCGCGCACCTGATTGCGTTAGCGATAAATCTGGTGAACCTTTTAGCAGAAAAACCAACCAATTAAGCCTCGAGGTGCTTTCTTCAGAAAGCCACCTCGAGGAAACGCTTTAACTGCATTTGGTCAATACTTTATTGCCCCGATTATACGTACAGAGGCCAAAAAAGTTATTCGCATCACCATTCAGCGGCTGCTTGTCATAGAGCGAAAAGTAATAGGAATCAAACGTATCCGTCGTCGCGCGACTCAGCCACCAGGCGTAATAAGCCTTCTCATTCGCAAGAGACGCATTCGGATTCTGGCCAGCGTTATACTGGCTCGGCCAGCCTTCTTCCGTGACCGTTACCGGCTGCGAATAAAGCGCCTTTACAGCGAGGTATCTGTTACGAAACTGCGTCTGTGAAGGGCTTGGGTACGCCGGTTGCTCTGGTGACCAGTAGGGATAAATGTTTGCCCCTACAAAATCGAGTTTTGGGATAATGCCATAGGGGTCAAACGTTGATGCAGGCGACTTCGCGAGCATCAGCAGCGCGCCATCCTGCTGAGCCGTAGACAGTGGCACCGGATTACTTAAAAGCCCGTTTTTAATGGTCGTTAAATCTTCTGAAATATGCCCCTGCACCAGCGTATTGGGCGTTGTAAAATTCCAGTTGTAGATGTCTTCATTACCGACCACAATCCCGATAATGCATTTTTTACCGCCCACGTTGTATTTTTTAACGCTGGCAATGGCGGCACTCACCTGTTGCGCCCTCGCGGTATTACACCAGGTGCTGCAATTATCGGCCGCCGGGTCAAACTCATACACCCCAAGCAGCAGCTTCATGCCAAGCGGACAGGCAATATCCGCCATGGTGGCCGTTTGTTGGCCATTCACGGTGGATACTATCGAATAGAAGGTTTTGACGACGGTAAAGCCATTTGCCTTTGCCGTCTGAAAATCCTTCGTCATCTCATTTTTCATCGTTTGAATGTTATTCTTCACCTGCGCATCCGTATACACTTTGCTGTGCGCCGGGTCGTAATTAATGCCGCGCGTAATCGCCATTGCCGAAAACGCGCTTAAAAACAGCATGCAGCCTATAGACTTCTTCATGGTAAATTTCCCTTTCAATCAATGAAACGCCGTCCACCAGAGATTCCCCCAATGCGGTATCTCAAAAGCGGGTGTTGGCTCGCAGCTCGTGAAACGCCCCTCGGCATTTAAGGTGCACTGATACACATCCCCAAACAGTGCGGTGGCCGTACCAAAATCGGTGACGTAGGCATACTGCACGCCGCCAAAGGTTTCAAAGTTGACCGTACGCGGACTCCAGTCCGGCGTACCGGCGACAGGTGTCGCAAGACAGGTATCAAAGCGACCGCTGGCAGTTAATCGACACTGAAACACTTCACCGCCATCATCCGCGACATACGCATACTGCGTGCCGCCAAAAGTTGCGAACGTCACTGACTTTGGCAGCCATTCAGACACACCAGCACCTGGCATCGTGACCGCGCAGGGGCTAAAGAGGCCATCGCCAGTCAAGCCGCACTGGAAAATTTCGCCATTGCCACTCGCCACATAGGCATACTGCACCCCGTTAACCGTTGCAAATGTCGTTGACGATGGCACCCACACCGGTGGTTCAGAAGCGGTTGCCGGTCGGCAGGTGCTGAAAGTTCCGTCCATGTTCAGGGCGCACTGGAACACCTGCTCAACATCGTCCGCCACATACGCATAACGCGTACCGTTGACACTGGCAAAGCTGACTCCTGACGCATGGTGATAAACTTCAGCACCTGCGGGTGTTAACGCCGTGCAGATATCGAGCGCGCGCTCAGCCGTTAAGCTGCAGCGATACACAATGCCGTCAGGCCAGGAGGCCACATAGGCATAATCGGTTGCCCCGAATGTCGCGAAGGTGATGGATTCCGGCGTCCAGTCCGGTGCGCCAGTGACTGGCGAAGGTTCACAGCGATCGAGTGTGCCGTTAACGTTTCCCCGGCATTTATACACAACGTTATTAAACCCGGATGCGTTGTAGGCATAACGCTGCGGCGTCAGGGTGACGGTTTTCACTTCACAGCTCACCCCGCTTCCGCTGCCGTTCAGGCACAGTTTGATATCAACGGTCCCCGGCGCACCCGTCAGGATGATTTTTGCAGGCACCGTATCACTGACAGAAAAAAGGTAAAAACCGGCGCTGGTGGGAGTCATCTGACTGACCTTATAGCCAGGCGTCAAAATTTGAATCCCAGCTTTGGGGTAGGTCCAGTCTGGTGTCAGGGTGGTGATGGTTAAGGTATCCACAAAGGCCGAAACATTGAAAAACGTTCCCGGCCGCATTGTCTCGGTGCTGCTCGCCGCCTGAAGTGGCTGAGTGGCGCTCATGAAAAAGGCCATACCGGCCAGCATTATTCCTTTAAACATGTCTGATTCCTTTCGCGTTAAGAATAACGGTTACACGGTCACCGAGCACACGAGCGCATTGGCATACGTGTTACCGGTACTCAGCGTATCGAGGTACTGCTCATTGACCCGATGCAGATTGCCCTTGCCAAGGTAGAAGAAGCGATATCCGCATTCAACCGGAAGCGCGCCAATGAGGTTATTCATGCGAAGACCGACTCCTGCCATCGCGCTGAACGTGGTGGTGTTCGCGCGACCAAAGGCGTTATCGGGCGTTACTGACGCAATAAGCGGCGTCTCACGATAGTCTGAAAGGCGCATAAAATTCGGCCCCACTCCGGCATCCATGGTCACGGCATACCGCGGATTATCCATGTCGATAATGGCTTTGGCAGCCGCATAAAGCGGCAGATTTTCAATGCTGTAGCGATAGCTGAGATTCGTGAACACACCTTCCTGAATAATGTTTCCACGAACATGCGTTTCCCCAAGATAAAAAAGGTTCACGCCATAAGAAAAGTGCATGCGCTCGCGCGACCAGGCGTCAAAATAGAGGCCAACCCCGGCAAGCCCGCTCATCTGGCCGTTATCCTCTACGGTATAACGGTTACCAACAAGCCCATCAATGTTTATCTGCTGCGATTTTCCCTGAGACGCTCCGAAAAATCCTCCCTGAAGCGGCACCGACCAGGATTTGGTACGCGCATCCTGCCCCATTGTGCCCGCAAAAGCGGCGAGCGGCAGCAGGAGACTGGCGGCAAGCACGTGTTTTTGTATACGCAATGGCATAATCGTCCTTAATTATTTTGTAACCATTCACCACGTTCACCGAAAAGCCATATTTGGCGCATGGATTAGCGGCTTTGAGGGTGTGTCATCATGAGCACCCCAACCGAAGATAAGACGCTATTACATCCTGAGCAGGTCGTCAAGGGCGGCACGCCTGCCTGTTCAGTGAATACCGCGCAGGGGATGCAGCAGGAGCGGCATCAGTGATATGATGCCGCCCATCACTTCGTTACCATCAGACTCATGCCCAAAACGACACTGACAATCGCCACCCGACAAAGTCCGCTCGCGCTGTGGCAGGCGGAGCACGCGCGCGCGCGCCTGCTTGCGTGCCATCCAAAGCTCTCCGTCAATCTGCTGCCGATGCGCACGCAGGGTGATAAATTCCTCCAGGATACGCTGGTCGCTGTTGGCGGTAAGGGGCTTTTTGTCAAGGAGCTTGAAGAAGCGCTGCTGGACGGGCGCGCCGATGTGGCGGTGCATTCCATGAAAGACATGCCGGCGCATCTGCCAGATGGACTGATGCTTGGCGGGGTGTCTGAGCGCGCTAATCCGCTGGATGCCCTCATAAGCCCAAAATACCGAACGCTAGCGGCTCTGCCAGTGGGAGCGCGGGTGGGTACCGCGAGCCTCAGGCGCCAGTCACAGCTTTTGCGCGTGCGTCCTGATTTGCACATCGAATGCCTGCGCGGCAACTTGCAGACGAGGCTTGCAAAACTTGAAAGTGGTGCGTTTGACGCCATCGTACTTGCCTGCGCCGGTCTTGAACGACTGGGACTTGAGGCACATATTACGGAAGTATTTTCACCAGATGTACTGCTGCCTGCCTGCGGCCAGGGCGTGCTTGGATTTGAACTGCGTGCCGATGACGCGGCAGTACACGCGCTCTTGTCCCCACTTTTTGATGCACAAACGGCGCGCTGCATCGAGGTTGAACGCCGGGTGAATGCCGCCCTTGGCGGCAGCTGTCGCACCCCGATGGGCATATACTGCCACACCACCGACAAGGATCTGCTCACGCTTCGTGTACGCGTCCTTGCCGCCAATGGCGGAGAAATGCTGGAAGCCCATGCTGTCGGAAAAGAGGCTGATGCCCTTGCTGATGCCGTGGTGGCTGATTTACACGCCCGAGGCGTCACACGGCTTTTGCCATCATGAAGGCGTCTTTAAAGGGGCTTCGCGTGCTGAATACCCGCCCCAAAGACCGCGCGCGCGCCCTGACTGACGCCATTGTGGCAAGAGGCGGTGTGTCCGTTGAGTTCCCGGCACTCTCCATTCTTCCGACCCCGCTCGAGTGGCTGGACACCCTGCCACCGGCGCACGAGGTGCAAATCGCCCTTTTCACCAGTGCCAATGCCGTTTTATGGGCCATGGATGCACTGAAGCGCCATAACTGGCCGCTTCCAGAAGTTATTGCCATCGGCAGCGCCACAAGGCACGCACTCCTTGATGCCGGCGTCAAGAACGTGATTTGCCCGGACATACCGGACAGCGAACATGTCCTCGAACTCCCAGAGCTTCAGGCAATCAGCGGACAGCGTATAGTGCTTTTTCGCGGTGAGGGCGGGCGTCGCCTGCTCGCCGATACCCTTAAAGCACGTGGCGCTCATCTTCATGAGGCAGCCGTGTACCGGCGCGAACTTCCGCAGGCGGATAACGGCGAAACGGCCAAAATCTGGCAGGAATGCGCTGTCGATATTATACTTTGCACAAGTACGGAAGCCCTGCATAACCTTTTTACCCTCTTTGGCAAAGAGGCGCTTTCCTGGCTGTGCGCCACGCCCTGGCTGACTGCGGGAGAACGTGTCGCGCATGAGGCGCGTGCGCGGGGCGTGCAAAACGTGTTCAGCGCACCGGCCGATGCACTGTTGCAGGCGCTGGTTAACTATCATCAAGGAATGGGCCATGCAGAATGAAAATGGGGAAAAAGCGACTTCCAAAACCCTGGAAACGACGGGGGCGCCCTCAGAGGTGAAAGCCACTGAAGGCCACAGGCGCCGACCCTCTGGCGTCAGTCTGCTGTTACTCGGGCTGGTAGCGGGCGGGGCGTTTCTTCTCTGGCAACAGCATGACGCGCTGCACACGGAGATGCTTGGACTGACTGCCGATAACAGCCTCCTGCGCGAAGAACAAACCCGCCTGCAAACCCGCCTGCAAACGCTCACAACGACCGATGCTGCCAACCGCGAGGCGCTTGGCGCGCAGTTCAACACCCTGGCGCGCGAAGTACGCGAAAGCCTTCAGCAAAAAGACATTGACGCCAATACGTGGATGCTGCCCAAGGCCCGCTATTTTCTTGAGCTGGCGCGCATGAATGCCACCTGGAGCAACACGCCAGAGACTACCATTGCCCTCCTGCAACAGGCGGACGCACTGCTCGCTCTCATCACCTCACCGGACGTCAGCAAGGTGCGCAAGGCCATTGCCGCCGAAATACTTGCCATCAAAGCCACTCCCGCCATCGATACCACGGGCCTGCTGAGTCAGCTTGATGCCGCACGCGAGGCGCTTGTCACCCTGCCGCTCGATGACCGGCTTATCGCTAAAGAAACAAACGTTACAGCGGCAGAGAACCAGCAACCAGAATCGCGCACCTGGCGCACACGTTTGCAGGAAAGTGTCGGGCTTCTAGAAAAGCTGGTCGTTGTCCGCCAGCAGACGGATGGCCTCGCTCCCCTTCCGACCCCTCTTCAGGAGGCTGTTATTCGGGAAAGTGTACGCCTTAATCTCGAGGAAGCGCAGTGGGCACTGCTTCGCTCCAATCAAGCCATATGGCAATTTGCGCTTAACCAGGCGATGGACAGCATCAGGCGGCATTTTGATACTGACGCTCCTGCCACGAAAGCTGTCTCAGAATCGCTTGAGGCACTTAAAAACACGCCCCTCACGGCTTCCGCTCCCGCCCCGATGCGGGCACTCCAGATGCTAAACGACATGCTTCAGGTACCTGCCGGGACACCGGCGGATGAAGCTGGGAGCCCCACATCATGACACGATTTTTATGGGCGTTTGGCCTTTTTACTGCCGCGGTACTTGCCGGCGCGCTGCTTGGGCATGATGCGGGCCTTGTTTACATTGCCATCGGCGGCTACAGCATTGAAACCACCGTACTGGTTGCAGCGGGTCTGTTGTGCCTTTTTTTGCTGCTGCTCTCTTTGTTTTCACGCATCCTGCATGCGCTGTTCAGCCTGCCTCGGCGCTTTCAGCGCTGGCATGCTCGATTTCGCCTGCGTCGCGCCAAGGCAAAAACCCGTCGCGGACTCATCGCCTTCAGTGAGGGTTACTGGCGAGAGGCGCGGGATGCGTTAATCAGCGCGGCCGATAACACCGACACGCCCCTGCTCAATTATCTGACCGCCGCCCGCGCAGCACAGGAGCTCGGCGAATCCCCGCTCAGGGATGATTACCTGCGCCGCGCAGAAGCGTCCATGCCGGAAGCCACGATTGCTGTTGAGCTGACTCAGGCACAGCTGCAGCTTGCGAATAACCAGTGGGAACAGGCACTGGCAACGCTGCGCCACCTTCAGGACATCGCGCCAAAACATCCATACGTTCAGAAACTGCTCATGGAACTCTATGCAGCCCTTGGCGACTGGACGCATCTTGAAGCGCTCCTGCCAGAGCTGCAGCGCAATAAAACAGTGGATGCAGGCCGTCTGCAGGAAATTACGTTAAAGACAAGGCTTGCAGGGATAAAGCGCCTTCTAATGGAAAAAAACGCCAATGGACTTTTGCAGCTTTTAAAAAGCCTGCCAAAGTCTCTCGCAAACGACCCGCGCTTTCTGGCTCCCTGGGCCCGTGCCATGCTGCAGCTCAGCAGCGAAGACGCCTGCTTTCGCACGCTGCAAAAAGCCCTGCAGAAATCCGCAGACTCGGCGCTTCTTGAGGTATTTTCCTGCATCAAAACGCCACAGGCACTGGCGTTTTCAGAGTCCCTGCTGAGCAAATATCCCAATTCCGCACCGCTTCTTTTGTGCATCGCGCAACAGGCCGCCTCCCTGCAACTCTGGGGAAAGGCGCGACATGCCGTAGAAAAAAGCATCAGTATTTCACCCACACCAGAAGCCTGCGCCACCCTGGGGCAGCTGCTTGAACAATTCGGAGAAGACCGGCAGGCGTGCGCAGCCTACCGGCAGGGGTTGGAGAACGTCCTCAAAGAAAAGCCGTCAGCCGACTGAGTCACGTGGCTCAGTGTTGACATGCATCTTCACAATGAAGCTCCGTACGCTCTACCTGAATGGTCGCGTGATGGATGCGGTGGGTTTCGCGCAGGCGCTTTGCAAGCTGCAGGCGCGCCTCATCGCTTAAGGGCGCATCCGGCATCCAGAGGTGTACGGAGAGCGCATTTTCAAGCGTGCTCATCGCCCAGATATGTAAATCATGCACATCCTTTACCCCAGGCTCGGCAAGCAGCATTTCACGCACCGCATATAAAGAAATCTGGCGCGGCACGCCATCGATAATCAGGCGAAAACTGTCGGAAAAAAGTGACCAGGTGCCTTTTAGCACAATGGCTGCAATCAAAAGACCAACCACAGGGTCAATCCAGAGCCAGCCGGTTACATAGAGAATGCCTGCCGCCACAACAACGCCTGCAGAAATCAGCGCGTCATACACAAGGTGTAAAAAGGCTGAGCGAATGTTCAAGTCGTGCGAACCGCGCATAAAGAGAAGCGCTGTCGCGCCGTTAACGACAATCCCAATCCCGGCGACCACCATCACCGATACGGCCTTGACCTCTTCGGGCGCAAAGAGCTGATAGACTGCTTCCGTTGCGATGATACCGCAGCTGAAAATCAACAAGGTGCCATTGGCAAGGGCCGCGAGAATCGAGGATTTTTTCATGCCATAGGTCGTGGCGGATGTCGGGCGGCGTTTTTGCAGGCCATTGGCAATCCAGGCGAGCACCAGCCCCAGCACATCTCCAAGATTATGCACCGCATCGGCGAGCAGGCTCGTGGAGTTGGCAATCCATGAGAAGAGAATCTGCGCCACCACAAAAAGCCCGTTCGCAACGACCGCTATCAGAAACGCGCGGTTAAAGGTATCCGGCGCGTGTGCATGCGTATGACCATGGTGATGACTGTGCTCGCTCATTGTGTGTCCTTTCTGTTTAACGTGCAGCTTGTGCAGGCTGGTGCTTCATAGAATTCCACGCCTATGCGAATGCGCTCTCGTTCATTTTTACGCCGCCACGCATTGGTGTCGCGCAGCGAATACACGCAGCCACAATACTCCTGCTTGTAGAAGTTTTCGCGTTTGGCGATTTCATACATTCTGGCAGCTCCGCCATTTTTGCGCCAGTTCCAGGTCCAGTACTCCATCCCGGGATAACGTGCGGCCGCCCGCAGGCCACAGTCGTTAATCTGGTTCATGTCTTTCCAGCGGGAGATGCCAAGGGAGCTGCTGATAACCGGAAACCCGTGCTCATGCGCGTAAAGCGCCGTACGTTCAAAGCGCATGTCAAAGCACGCCGTGCAGCGTTTACCGCGCTCCGGCTCCCACTCAAGACCTTTGACGCGCTCAAACCAGTTGTCTTTGTCGTAATCGGCATCAATAAAGGGGATTTTGTGCTTTTCGGCAAAGGCAATATTTTCGTCTTTACGCAGGCGGTATTCCTGTTCGGGATGAATATTCGGGTTATAGAAAAAGATGGAAAAATTAATATTGGAATAGAGCAGCGCTTCCATCACCTCTCCAGAACAGGGCGCACAGCAGGAGTGCAGGAGCAGTTTATCGGCTCCGTTTGGAAGGACAAGCGTCTCACGCTGAAGCATTGCGGGTGTCCTCCAGATTAATAAAATGGGTGCGATACCATGCGAGTTCGGCGATGGAGTCATAAATGTCAGCCATGGCCAGATGGCGCGACTCTTTGGTCACACCGGAGAGAATGGAAGGCTTCCAGCGTTTGGCAAGCTCTTTAAGCGTGCTGACATCGAGGTTTCGGTAGTGGAAAAATTCCGCGAGCTTTGGCATGTAGCGGTAGAGAAAACGCCTGTCCTGACAGATACTGTTGCCGCACATTGGCGATTTTCCGGCATCAAGATACTGGCGCAGAAAGTCGATGGTGGCAGCCTCTGCCTCCGCTTCGGTAACGGTACTTTCCCGCACCCGCGCCACGAGTCCCGACTGGTTGTGCTGGCGGGTGTTCCAGGCATCCATGGCAAGGAGCGCCTCTTCCGGCTGATGCACGGCGAGTACCGGCCCCTCGGCAAGGATATTGAGGTTCGAGTCAGTGACCAGTGTGGCAATTTCGATAATGCGACAGGTATCAGGCTCAAGCCCCGTCATCTCTAAATCAATCCAAATCAGATTCGTGTTGTTTTTCATCATTTTTCCACTGTTTCAGGCATTCTGTAATGGCTAAAAGGCGCGCACGCGCTACTGCCTCGCCAATAGCATCCCCGGTTAATCCACGTCTGTCGGCACGCGCTGAACGTGCGGCCTGCCACACGGCTTCCCAGGCGCTGGCCACGGGACTTGTCGACGCTTCTGCTCTCAAAGCATCGGCGGTACAGGCGGTCAGAAACGCTTTAAAGCGCTCTGGGCGGCGATAGGCATCCGTTTGCAGCAGCAGACGGGCAATAGTCTCCGGGCGCAGTTCAAAAAGGCGGTGAAACGTGCCATGAAAGCGCGCCACAAGGACCGCCAATGTACGGTAATCGTTCGGAATGCGCAACCTCTCACACAAGGATTCTATCCGCTGCACGCCCGCTTCTTCGTGACCGTAATGATGCGGCCAGCGTGCGGGCCTGGTTTCGGCCTTGCCAAGGTCGTGCAGGAGTGCTGCAAATCGCACGAGGGGGCTGTCGCTTAGGCGCGCGGCCGTCTGTAAAACCTGCAGAGTATGAACGCCCGTATCAATTTCAGGATGCCAGCGCGGTGGTGAGGGCACACCAAAGAGTGCGTGAAGCTCTGGAAAGAGCACCGCCAGCGCACCACAGGCGCGCAGCGTTTCAAAAAACACCTCAGGCGCGGCTTCTGTCAACGCTTTCTGGCACTCCTGCCAGACACGTTCAGGCACCAGATAATCAAGCTCGCCGTTTTTGACCATCGCAAGCACGAGGCTGCGCGTCTCTGGTGCGAGCGTAAACCCAAGCGGCGCGAAGCGCGCAGCAAAACGCGCAAGCCTCAGCACCCGCACCGGGTCTTCGACAAAAGCCGGGGATACATGCCGCAGCAGTCGCCGTTCAAGGTCTTCCCGCCCGCCAGAAGGGTCAATCAGACGGCCTTTATCATCGCGCGCCATGGCGTTGATGGTCAGGTCACGGCGCACAAGGTCTTCATCGAGTGTAACTTCGGTGCCAAATTCACACTGAAATCCGTGATAACCATGCCCCACTTTGCGCTCCCGGCGCGCAAGCGCATATTCTTCCTGCGTTTCGGGGTGTAAAAACACCGGGAAATCCCGCCCTACCTGACGATATCCCAAACGCGTCAAATCTTCAGGGCGTGCACCCACCACCACCCAGTCGCGCTCTTTCACCGTGAGCCCCAACAGGGCATCGCGCACGGCGCCCCCTACCAGAAACACTTTCATTCTGTGCTTTTTGCCTTCATACTTGCCAGTATGACAACGTTACGGTGAGGGCTGTCGGCTGTCAACTGCCGCGCCAAAAACACCATGGTGACCATTTTTCGATGAGCAAGCGGCGCATCAACAAACAACAGTCCACGCGCATTGCGAGTGTCCAGCAGAGTTATCACAGCGAGGGCGAAGCGCGGCCCGGGCGCGTGCTCGTGCGTTTCGGCAAGCACGCCGAGGTGGAAGATGAAGACGGCGTCCTTGTGCACTGCGCCCTTCGCCCAAACCTGCCGCCACTGGTGGCGGGCGATCGCGTGCTTTGGGAAGCGCGCGCGCCGGGTCAGGGCGTAGTGGTATCTCAATTTCCGCGAAGCAGTGTGCTCGAGCGCGCGGGTCTGCATAACACGGTTAAACCGGTTGCGGCGAACCTCACGCAGCTCCTTGTCGTCATCGCCCCCATGCCTCTGCCGTCCTGGGCACTCGTAGACAGCTACATGGCACTGGCCTGCATGCAGGGACTTTCCGTGTGTCTGGTGCTGAACAAAGTCGACCTTCCCTGTGAAGACGCACGCCACATGCTCGCACATTATCAGGCACTGGGATTTAAAACACTGACCCTTTCACGTGATTTACCCCTCACGCCACTTGAAGCGGTGCTGAAGGATGAAATCAGTGTGTTTGTCGGCCAGTCAGGCGTTGGCAAGTCGTCCCTCATCACGCGCCTGCTGCCACACCGACCGGCACTCGAAACCGGCGAGATATCGGAGCGCACCGGGCTTGGGCGGCATACAACGAGCCACTCACGGTATTTTCACCTGCCGCATGGTGGGGCGCTGGTGGATTCGCCGGGCGTGCGCGAATTCAGTCTGACACACCTGAACTTTCCAGCACTTGCCGGTACTTTCCCTGAGTTTAAGCTTAATAGCTGTCGCTTTAGAAACTGCAACCATGAAGATGCCCCAGGATGCGCCATTCTTGAGGCAATCGCGCAAAACCGCGCGCTCAGCCATCGCTATCCGAGCTTTCTCGCGCTCTTTGCGCGGGTTGAAAAGGGAACGCCACCGAGGCGTAATGCGTAAAATACCTTGTATTTCTAAAGGCTGGGCTGAGCGCCGCATCGGATATCCCCAAAGGCCGGATATTTTTTTCGCGCATCCTGTCCCGCGCTTATCAGCGCAGGCTACAGTGCAAAATTAAGTTATTGTATTTAAACGGTTTTGTAGGCTGGGTTGAGCGAAGCGAAGCCCGGCATCGGGTATCCCCAAAGGCCGGATGCTTTTTTCGCGCATCCTGTCCCGCGCTTATCAGCGCAGGCTACAGTGCAAAATTAAGTTATTGTATTTAAATGGTTTTGTAGGCTGGGTTGAGCGAAGCGAAGCCCGGCATCGGGTATCCCCAAAGGCCGGATGCTTTTTTCGCGCATCCTGTCCCGCGCTTATCAGCGCAGGCTACAGTGCAAAATTAAGTTATTGTATTTAAATGGTTTTGTAGGCTGGGTTGAGCGAAGCGAAGCCCGGCATCGGGTATCCCCAAAGGCCGGATGCTTTTTTCGCGCATCCTGTCCCGCGCTTATCAGCGCAGGCTACAGTGCAAAATTAAGTTATTGTATTTAAATGGTTTTGTAGGCTGGGTTGAGCGAAGCGAAGTCCGGCATCGGGTATCCCCAAAGGCCGGATATTTTTTTCGTGCATCCTGTCCCGCGCTTATCAGCGCAGGCTACAGTGCAAAATTAAGTTATTGTATTTAAATGGTTTTGTAGGCTGGGTTGAGCGAAGCGAAGCCCGGCATCAGGTATCCCCAAAGGCCGGATGTTTTTTTCGTGCATCCTGTCCCGCGCTTATCAGCGCAGGCTACTGCATTTTATAGATAAAACAAACACTTATCGGATTAATTGAGCGCCGCGAAGCCCGGCATCGGATATCGCCGCCTGTCAGGTGTTTTATCGTGCACCCCTGCCTAAGCTTATCAGCCCTGCGAGCAAAAGATTTTTAGAGGATAGGTGATTAATTTTGAATAAAATCATGATTTATCCCTTGGCAGAATGAAAACCTTATTGATAATCATTTTCATTTGGGGTAGAGTAATCGCTTTCATACTGTCCTTAAAAAATACAATGAAAGCAAAAAAACTGCCCTCCACCCTGCTGCGCTATAGTCTTGTTGCCGGCGCATCCCTGATTATCGGTTTCATGAGCTTTGGCAGCATGTACTCGCTGCTTCCGCTCCTGCCGCTTGCGGTGGTGAGTTTTATCTGGGCCGTGGTCTATGAGGGTGAAATCTTTTCCCAGAATCTGCGAAACGGTTTTAAAAAACTCTTTCAAAAAGACTATCTCGAGCGCTATCTTGGCAAGCAGTTTCTGGCGCGCCTGTATCAAAAGCAACACGCACTTTTTGATGAGAGTGATACGCCCGACAGCAAGGAAGCCCCTCTGTTTTTCCGTGATTATGGACGTGCGCTCAAAAGCCTTGAAGCCTTTGCGCACCAGCCGCTCAACAGCGCCGACAAGACTCGCAAAGCCTTTATCAAGCGCACACTGCGCGACATGGAATACTGGTTTGCAAAACAGGTCTTTACAGCACGAAACCACCCTGCTGATGAAGATGAGGAAGAAGACTCTGCTTTCGTACGTTATCGCCAGTACATGCAGGCATTTCTTCAAGACAACAAACAGGAAAAATGGCAGACGTTGCTCGAGCGTCGTCGGAAAATGTATTACGCCACCGTGGCTTTTTGCATCCTTGTTGCCGGTTTCACCGGGCTTGGCACCACATGGCTCCTGATGGAAGCCTTCAGTATTCTGCCGTTTCTTGCCGGTATATCGGGCCCGCTGCTGCCGGCGCTGATTATCCCGATGAGCGTCTTTGCCGGCATCGCCTATGGCCTGCTGACGTATAACAACGTCACCGACATGATTAACAATAAAACCGTGCAGCGCTGGTATAAAAAGGTGGTTGAAGCGTTTCAAAAACCCTCCTGGAAAAGTGGCATTCTCGTGCTCAGTGCGCTTTTACTGACGGCACTGGCCGTGACTCTCACGGTGTTCACCGCCGGCACCTGGTGGACGGTCGCCAAAACAGCTACACCACTCTTTAGCGCCATGCGCCATATCCCAACCATTGTCATCGGCCTTTTTACGGGCCTTGGCGCACTCTTTTTCAATCTTGAAAACACCAGTGAAACGCTCGGCATGCTTGAAGACGCCATGCCCGAAAAAGGCAATCCGCTACAGTGGATGTGGGCGTTTATCGTTAAAACCACGGGAGAGAACTGGGAACTCTTGAAAAAGACCTGGGAGCAGGAGTCATGGGGACAGCGTTTGAATCCTGCACGCGCACTCCTCTTGATAAGCGGCCTGCCCTCGCGCCTTGCAAGCTTTATCGTACACATGCTGAGCATGGGGCTTGGCGATGCGCGCACGCCCGGTGTTCCAATGGTGATTTCAGGGACCTTTAACGTCATCGGTGAAGCGCCTGAGTTACATATGTTTTTCAGTGCACATGACTGTGCGCACGGCCACGACCACCACGACCACCACGACCACCACGACCACCACGACCACCACGACCACGACCATGGCCATGAGCATGCTCACGCTCAAAAAATGCAACGCCATCCGCTGCCGGCCTGGTTACGGTCAAAGCCTGGTCACTCCCATGAGGGCGACCTTCCCTCACGCATGCTGAAGTGGGCGATGCTGCCTGTGTATGTTCTGGCCGCAGTGTGGGACCGAGCCTTTGGCGGCATGGATGATGCTGTTGACGCCTTTGAACGTCACTGGGGCAGCACGCCGCTCAGCGCCTGGAAAGAAGCGCTGTCTGACTGGTGGCACCAGTTAAGGAATCCGGAGAATGCCACGGCAGCCGTTAACGCGGACTCCATACCCGCCATTGCCTGTGAACCCGGGCTCTCGCATGCCTGGCAGCAAACGCAGGTGGATTTTCGCATTGAACAGTTTAAAGTGCGCCATCTCAATGCCGTTGTGGGTTCTAAGACGGCCGCAGAGAAACGCGAGGCCTTGACTGCGTTACAGCAAAGCGTGAAAAATGCTCTCGATGCAGACAGTATTGATAGTGCAGTGCGCAGCACGTTTCAGGATGAAAGCATCAACGCTCACCGGTTTTTTGCTTCCAGCCGTCCAACTGCCACTCGGGGGTTTGTTGAAGCGCTCCCGGCCAAGGTGTTGATGCCGCAATCGGCTTAACCGAGCAGCGTTCGCAGCGCATCCAGGTGGCTGCGGGCGGTTGCCATTTTGGCCTCCGGCGAGCGCTCGCTGCCGGTGTGCCCAAACCACTCCAGATGCTCCTGTGGCAGTTCCTCCAGAAAGCGGCTGGGGATGCAGTCCTGCAGCTCGCCTGCACGGCGGCGGCGTTTGGCAAGCGTCATGCAAAGCGCTTTCTGGGCGCGCGTTATCCCGACATAGGCCAGACGCCGCTCTTCTTCGATTAAATCCGCGTCCATGCTGACCCGATGCGGCAGCAGCTCCTCTTCCATGCCCACAAGATACACAAAAGGAAACTCCAGCCCCTTTGAGGCATGCAGCGTCATGAGCTGCACCGTATCCCGCGCGCCATCTTCCGCTTTATCGAGCACATCGACAAGAATCAGAGCATTCACGACATCCTGCAGCGTGCGCGAGGGGTCGCGCTTCCACACCCGCTCCACCATGGCGAGCAGTTCCCAGACATTGTCCATGCGTTTTTTAGCGCGCACGGGCGTGTCGGACTGCTCATAAAGCCAGGCCTCATACCCGCTCTCCTCTACCAGCTGCTGCAGGCGGGCAGGGCCATTTTCGGACGTGAGATCGGATGAAAAGCCTGAGAGCCATGCGCGAAACTCCCGCAGTTTCACGCGCGGCCTTTCCTGAAGCAGTGACTCAAGCGCCAGGTGGTCACAGCTGCCATAAAGCCCCTTTCCCTGCGCACGCGCATAATGCCCAAGCGCCTCAAGGCTTGTCTCGCCAATCCCGCGATTCGGTGCAGTTATGGCGCGCACAAAAGCCGCGTCATCGGTCGGATTCCCAAGGAGCCTGAGATAGGCGAAGACATCCTTGATTTCCGGTTTGGCAAAAAACGACTGCCCGCCGCTCAGCGTGTAAGGAATGCCCTGCTGGCGCAGTACGGTCTCGAACACCCGCGCCTGGTGGTTGCCGCGATACAGTATGGCATAATCGCCAAATTGACTGCCATGGCGCAGTTTATGGCTGATTAAATCCGCAACCACCTGGTCGGCCTCATCCACTTCATCGCGGCAACTGACTACCCGCAACAGCTCCCCTTCACCAAGGGTACTCCAGAGTTTTTTTTCATAGAGGTGCGGATTATTGGCAATCAGGTGATTGGCCGTGTGCAGAATGCGCCCGGTAGAACGGTAATTCTGTTCAAGCTTGATAACTCTGAGGTTGTTGAAGTCTTTGGACAGTTGCAGCAGGTTCTCAGGCTGCGCGCCTCGAAACGCATAAATGGACTGATCATCATCCCCCACCACGGTAAACTGACCGCGAACCCCGACGAGGAGCTTCATGAACGCATACTGGCTCATGTTGGAGTCCTGGTACTCATCAATCAGGAGATGGCGCACGCGCTCCTGCCATGTAAGCAGCACATCTGGACATTCCTGCAGCATCTTAACCGGGAGCTGTATGAGGTCGTCAAAATCCACGGCATTATAGGCGCGCAGCGTACTGTTGTAGCGGACATAACAGGCAGCTGCGTCTTCAAGGCCCGGGTGCGGTTGCGCGAACACATCCTCCGGCATCAGGAGGGCGTTTTTCCAGCGGGAAATCTGCTGCTGCAGCCCGCGCAGAAATTCGCGGTCATTCGCGCGCCCCTGCGGCAGAAACGCCCGCAAAATCTGGAGGCAGTCTTCACTGTCAAAAATGGAAAAGCCACGGCTCAGGCCACAGCGTTCCGCATCCCGGCGCAAAAGACTCAGGCCAAGCGTATGAAACGTAGACACCTTAAGGCCACGGCGCAGGGGAGTCGGCAGAACAGCCGCCACGCGCTCACGCATGGAATTGGCGGCCTTGTTGGTAAACGTCACGGCAAAAACGCTGTTGGCACGGTACCCGCACTCTTGAAGCAGCCAGGCGATTTTCTGCGTAATCACACGCGTCTTGCCACTGCCGGCTCCCGCCAGCACCAGCAGGGGACCATCAATATAGCGTACCGCGGCCATTTGCTGGGGGTTTAACATGCACCACTCACTACGTCAAAAGCACGAATTATCCCGTGCGCCGAATATTCGCGCAATGGTATACTCCAAGTTTTGAGGATTTGGCATGGACAACCTTCAGACCTTTGTGTTTGAGCACGCACCGGTTCGCGGTGCCATTGTGCGTCTGCAGGACACCTTCATGACGGTCATTGAGCAGCGCGATTACCCGCCTAAAGTACGCGAGCTGCTGGCCGAGGCAATGCTCTCCTGCCTGCTGCTTGCGAGCAGCATCAAGTTTGAGGGCGATCTTATTCTGCAGTTTAAGGGGGATGCCGCCCTGCCACAGCTTCTGGTTCAGTGCGACCACCAGTTACACCTGCGCGCCCACGCCCGCTTTGATAAAGAGGCATCTGATGCCGATTACTCCCGGGCTTTTCAAAGTGGCACGCTAATCCTCGCCATCAACCAGCATCAGCAGACAGAAACCTATCAGAGCATGGTGCCCCTCAATTCTGCGTCCATGGCGGAGAATCTCATGCAGTATTTCGCGCAGTCTGAACAAATTCCCACGAAAGTCTGGCTGGCGGTGGGCAAAGACCGGGCTGCCGGCATGCTGCTGCAGATGCTGCCAGGAGGCGACTCCAGTGCGCGCGAACACTTTTGGGAATATGCCGTGGTTTTAGGCGATACCGTTAAGGATGAAGAACTTTTACAGCTTGATAATATCCAGCTTTTACACCGGTTATACCACGAGACGGATGTGCGCCTTTTTGAAGCGCGGGACGTGCAGTTTCGCTGCCGCTGTTCACGCGAGAAAATGCAGCAGGCTTTACGCATCCTTGGGCAGGAGGAAGCCAATGCCCTCCTGAAAGAGCGCGGCGATATCAGCATGTGCTGTGAATTTTGCAACCGCGAATACCGCCTCGACAGCATTGATGTCGCGATGGTATTCACGTCTTAACGCTCACTGCACGACTTCCCCGCCCTCTCCTGGCATGCGCGCATCAAGCAGCATGCCGGGCAGATATTCCATGCGCATGGCCTGAAGAATCTGGCGCAGCACGTTAAACTGCGAACTGAGAGAGAGGTATAGCGCCCCGCTCTCACGCCCTTCCATTTCACCGGCATGCTGGTAAGCCGCCTGCCCGATATCGGCATAATAGGTGAGCCCGACATTACGCCGTCTGGCAATCCCCGGAAAAAGACCACAAAAAAGCAGGCTTTTATCGCCCACATCGCGCATGAGAAGGGACTTTCGCTGACGCAGTGCCTTCATGGATTCGAGCACATCAAGCGCCAGAACCGATTCCAGCATGTGGGGTGCGCCGGTGTAGCGCATCAGGAGAAACACGAGGTAACTTTCAGTATCTTCTTCGAGTAAAAGACGCGTTGCAGCCTGCGCCTCATTGACCAGCGCGTGCCACTGACTGGTGTCGGTGGGGTGCAGAATCAGCGTTTTCATGGCTACTCCCCGATAATGCCTCTACCCTGAGTGTAGCAAAAAACATGCCGCCCCTTCTGGCAACGGATGGCGAGCAGGATGAGGTGATACACTGCTGAACCGTAACGCCCGCATACACTTCCTCGTCAAGCAGCGATTGCATGCGCTCACCCATGCAATCGCTGATGGCACTGACGACTCTTTCAAGGGCATTACCGCTTACAAGCGCATTGAAAACAGCCAGGTTTTGAAAGAGTGGCAGGAAGAGCGCGCACTGTTTGTCTACATCGAGCGGTTTCACAAGGTCGAGGAGCCTGCCAAAAGCATCGGGGGCAAGCTGCGCCATCATCGTTACCATGGACTGATCACGCGCATCAAGGCGTCCGATAATTTCGAACAGGGTGTCCGGGGCAAGGTCGTGCATCAGTGAAAGCACATCTATCAGAGCGGCGGGACAGGTATTAATCAGCAATCGAGTCACGCACAGACCAGTTTGCAGAATCAGTGGCTGCAACAGACTGGCACGCGCCACAGGCGCTAATGTCAGTAAAAATGGCACTAAAACGCCTTTGGGCAATAAATGACGGCTGGCAAAATAGCCTGCAAGTCCGAGAAGGTTGAGGCCCTTGTGATTGGTCGCACAGGCAAGGTTTTCTTGCTGTTGCACCTCGAGAAACGCCACGATTTTTAAGAGCGTCCCCAAAAAGTCGGGATAATGGCGCAATATTGCCTGCACTGCATTTTGTCCAAATCCGCCAGAGGCGCCGGCAAGCACCTGAAAGACCGCTTCCTGAGCGGCCGCCTTGCTGGGAAAAGAGGCGCGCAGCAGGTGTTCGACACCCCCTTCAAACACCTCGGAAGATTTTATACCGGCGGCCGCCACCTCCTCTGTGAAAAGGGTTTTTAAAAGTGCTTCGGGGGTCAACATCCAGTGTGTGCTCCTTTAGCATGCATCCTGTCAATCAATTGCATTGGTGGTGAAAAGTGCGGGTACTCTAAACGAGATATGCAGGAAATTCAAAGGTAACCATTCACCACGTTCACCGAAAAGCCATATTTGGCGCATCTTGTGCGAATGGCAAAATCATAATTGTATCTAAGCGGCACTTCTCCCGATGCCGAAGTGTCACTTCGGGGGTGATGATTCAGCAGCAAATTCTGAGAGTTCAAGTCGAAGGTTTCATGTCGGGATCATAATCAGAAGTATGGCTATTATGCCATGGCTTATCCTTCGAAACCTCCGCTTTGATAGCCTCCAGTGCCGCCATGGGGCTGGTCTGTGCATTAAACATGCGAGAGTAAAAGCCCTGCCCTGTCCTGAGTATGCCGAGGGCGCCGGAACTCTCCAGCGTGTCCAGCACCTTGTTGTACCCTTCTCTGTTCTCGGCACGCAAAAGCGCTTCAGTAACCATTTCAAGAATTTTTCGTTTTAATGCAACGTCACGAAGACCTTCACAGCCACTCGTGTATGGCTCTTGCCCCAGGCCATCTGCCGAGACGCCGAGCCAGTTACTTCCCTGGCGCCATTCATTCCATGCGGAAGGCCGGTAATGTCGCTGGACGAGCTCCCGGGCGGCCTCGGCAACATGATCTTCCACGATGCTGTTGCGCACGGGCTCACGCTCGGGGCTTTGGTACAGGGGTTCACCGTCTGGCGATGCTTCATTCGCTCCAACCGTGAGAGCCTCATCTTCGTCTGGAGGCACAGACGAAGCCGCGGGCGCATGCCATGGGTTGTTTTGGGGGGTGAGATTGAGGGTGCACGCCCTGTTTTGGGCGAGGTTCAGCAAGTCGCGAAAGCAGGGAACGGGCTTCAGGTGGTGTTTTTTTGCGAAGGCGGATTGCTTTGTAAAAGCCGTTACCGTCTCTGTAGCGTCGGAATGGTCAATACCGGTTGCGGCCTGCAAAATCGCCTGTAATTCCTCTTTGGGGTATTCAGGGGTAGTAAGGGTCAGCATGCGGCGTGCCAGTGCGCTGCTTTGCGCCTGGCGCCCGGCCATGGTGACGGGGTTTTGCGTGCCGATGACCATAAAGCCCGGATTGTCGGGGCGCTCTCCGTTGGGACCTGTACCCATGAGCAGGCCATTAAGGAGCTTTTCCATCATGGGGGAGCTGTTGATTTCATCGATAATAACAACCGCACCGGCATGAAAGGCTTTCATCAGGGCGCGGGTTTTTTCTTCAAGCCCCATGCTGACGGGTATTTCATAGTAGAAATTACCGACAGGAAATGCGTCAGCTTTTACATCTGCGTGCTGATAGTCATGGGTGCGCAGAAAGTTTTTCACGAAATCACTCTTGCCCACACCGGGCTCGCCTTCGAAAAGGATGCCGCCGAGGCCGCCATATTTTTGCGCATCGTTCAGACCGTCTTTTGTGAGGCGGGTATGGCGAAGCGCCAGCAGACTCGCCATGCGTTCAGCCAAAGGCTGGCGGGATGGCGTCAGGATGAAGTTCCCGGCGAGCACGGCATACCCCCCAATGGCGGGTTCTTTGGGGAATCGCTGCTCAAAAGCCTGTTTGTGCTCAGGCGGCAGGGCATGGCCTGCAATGGTGTACGCGAGCTCACGCGCCCGTTCAATCGATGGTGATTGACGGGCATGCGTCAGAAGCAGCGCCATCATTTGCAGCTCGCGCGGGGTGATAAGCACTTCATCGGTTGAGCGCTCGCAGACATACTGATAAACATCGAGTATGGGCTGACAGAGGGTCAAGATTTCTGCTTCAGGCATGTCTCCTGGAAAAACAGGTTTTAAAATGTCTTCATAAATGCAGGCGAGCGGCAGGGGGTCAAAAACGAGCGCCTTGCCGTGACGCGCAAAAAGGGAAGCGAGGCTTCGGTCATCGCCATAGCTCACCGGATTGCCGGCAAAGACGACACGGTGCGTATCAGTAAGCGTCACCAGCTCCCCATTCACAAGCAGCGTGGGCGGCTGATGAAACAGGCCTTCAAATTGACTCCACTGACGCAGCTCGAGGTTTGCTTCGTCAATAAAAAGGATTTTAAGCGCATCACTCTTGTCCGTTATCCAGTCCTGCAGCGCTTCTTCACCCAGATGTACCGAATGTTTTTTGGCGAGATGCTCGCGGACAAAGGTGGTTTTGCCAACGCCGGTGAGGCCGGTTAAGAACACAAAGGGTGACGAGGACAATACCCCTTCGACCGCATCAAGCCGCCCTGCATGAAACCTTCTGGCTTCCTCCAGGCTGTTTTCGGCGTTAAATGGCGCAAGCTCCACCTTGCCGGGCAGGGTTTCCATGCCTTCCCATGCTTTTTGAGGGTTTTGGCCGGGATGAGCGCGGATAAAGTCGCGCCTGGCCTTAAGTTGTGCGAATGAAAGGGTTTCCAGAGCCCCTGCTCCGCCGATGGCGCTCAGCTCTTCGTCCTGCAGTTCGAGGAGTGCCTGTTTTTCGGCAGCGGTTACTTCGTGTGCTGATTGCTCGGTAAACGCGAAGGTTTCTGGATGACTGGCAACCAGCATGAGCCGCCCTGTGGTACTCTGACCGCGGCGCGCATAGATGACATCGGCAAGCTCATCGGCCAGTTCCGGCGAAAATACACCTGTTAGCAGCACTGACTGACCTTCATCAAACACCTTTTTTAAGGCACTGGCTTTTTCTGAAAAGACAAAATGCCCGGAATCGTTGTCAAACCTGCCCTTCAGCGAAGCCAGCAAATCGCCTGGATTGCATTCGGAAATATCCAGCACCCGCCATTGTCCGGGCTCTTTTTGGGCGACATCGGCAATGGTGGCATCGGGGTCGGTGCTTATGACAACGGCTGTGGCGCGTTTGGCATCAGGCTGCCATGGCCTGAATGCCGCGTCGTCTGTCTGACTACTGGACGATGACGATGAGGATGAGGAAGCCGCCACCGCTGAGGGCAAGAAAGCCGGCATCATGGATGCAGACGGAAAATGCAGATGCAGTCGGACCTGGTGTTTTTGGGCGGCAGACAGGCATTCAGCCCATGCGTCCTCTGTTAAAGCGCGGGTGACATTCAGATGCAGCACCTTGTCCGCGTGTTCTTCGAGCAATCCCGGCAGGGTGTAGAGACTCTCATCACGGCATTCATAGCGGCGAAACAGTTCCGGCAGTTTTTGCGGATTGCAGACGACACCATCCTTTGCAAAAACCGTATCGAAACTTACACCCCGAAGAAGCGCCTGCCAGTCATAGCCCTGCTGGAGTGCGATGAGGGTTGTTTCCGGGAAGGGCAACGCCCCTCGGGCATGGTTGATGTGCCCCTGCACACGTGCCTGCTGCCAGAAGTGCTGGAAATCCGGGTCATCCAGTGGTGCGTTTTCCAGGGTAATGGGCTTGCCCGATGACAAGGCCTGAGTCAGGGAGCCTTCTTCAAAGCACAGGTCATTGCCCTGCAGCGTCCAGCGGCCAAGCAGACGCTCTTTCCAGTCGACAGCCTGATAGAGGTTGATGAGGACGGCATCGGCGCTGGCATCCGCTTCTTCAGCGAAAGGCGTGACTATGGCCGCTGCAAGATGTCCTGCATCCACAGGGCAGGTTTCCACATTCCCGCCAAAGCGCGAATAAAAATCCGAACCCGTGTAGCGGTCTGGTTTTTGGGTGTTGACAAGGCCGATAATTTTGGCAGCTTTCGGAACCGCAACGCCATCCGCAAAGCGCTCATTATCAAGGAGCGCATTAAAGCGCACGATGTCATCGGCCGCAAAATTACTGTAGTTAACCATCAGGATTGGTGGATTATCCGTTTCGTATGACTTTTGCAGAAAGTCATACAACGCACCTCCCGGGCCCCTGCAGGACTCGCCCGCCAAACTGTCAGAATCCTTGAAGCGCACAAAAGGCGCCTGGCACATCAAATCGTCTGGCGAGTGGATGTAAAAAACCGGGCGGCTGATGTGCCTGCAATGGGCCTGTAGCTGATGTTGTAGGCCTGTAAGCGCCTCGCCCGAGGGCAGTTCAATCAGGCATTTTTCAGGAGCGTCAAAGCGCACTTTCTGCTGGCAGTATTCCCTGAGCCCGCTTTCCTGCGGGGCGTTTGTTTCCCAGGTGGCCAGCATGGCTTCATAGACAGAAGATTGAGGCACGGGCGGTTTATCAGAGACTTCGTGCCCGTTGGCATCAAGATGCGCCTCAATGACAGTTTCCTGGGCTTCTGGTGATGTGGCAGGCTCAGCCTCGGGAGGCCGTGGCTCCTCTATGCGCAAATTCGCGGGATAACCGCCCAAATCCATTTTCAGCCAGCAGCCTTCAATGCACACTTCCGCAAAAGCGTGGACGTCATTCGTGATAATGCGAACAGGGATGCCTGGGTCGTATTCCGTCATGGCGGCCTTAAAGGCGACCGCCCGGTGACGGCAGGCGCCTTTTTTCTGGCGGCGGATGGCATCCAGATAATCCTTGCCACTCCAGTTATCGCCGGTGTTTTCGAGCTCGCCAGAGCCATAAGTCTTAATTTCTTCAAAGAGGGCTGCAATGGCTGGTGGCAAGACCGGCAAATGACGTGGTTCTGCCGGTTGCAGCACAAAGTGTATGCGTATGGTTTGTGTCTGAGTGCCGCTTTTGATGTAGTAGCGGTTATCTTCCTCAGAGTAGGCAATATGGATATCTGCATCAACAGGTTCTGTATGGACCTCTATAAGTTTTTCATTCGGGAACAATGACGCGAGCGGCTGCCAGGAGGCATCAAGCGTTAACTCCTGTATGCCAAGAAAGGCGGGCATGAGGCCAAAGGTTGAACGACGGGCGGGCGGTTTTTGCAGGCGACGGAAGTCGGTTGGTTGAAAGTCTTCCTGAACGCTGTTGTTAATCAGGGAAAAAGCCTGTTCAATCAGGCAGGTCTTCCCGCCCAGGCGCAGTTCATCAAAAACATTCAGGCGATAGCTGCTGACACCTGGCTCGACGACCCCGGGAATGAGCGGATAAAAAATCTTTTGTGCGCTCCGCGTGGTGTTTTTTGCCGATGTGTCGGCATTAATGGTCTGCTCTTTTTGAGCCGGCAGGCGACTGTCTGGCAGTGTGTCAGGCTCACTTTCAGGCACGCTTCCTTGAAGTATTTCATTGGCCTCACTGCCATGCAGCGCTTGAAATCGTTCTATAAGTCGTTGGGTGAATGCCCTGACGCGCGGGTCGGAGTGCTGCTGCCCCATCTGCCAGGCGGGCAGACCGCCGGTCGTTCGCATCAGGAGGCCATTAAGCGCCTCCCCGCTGAATGCGTGTGCATCAGGCAGGCCTTGCAGCATGTCATGCCGGTTTGCACAGGCGCACAGGGAGAGCAGGCCGCCTTCTGCAAGAAAGCGCTCGGGGTTATCAATAACCGGCGATACCTCCGGGTGACTCAAAATGCTGATGAGGCGACCGTTGCTTTTATGAATCTCTGCCACAAGCTTTTCAAGCCCGGTAATGTTTTGGCCGCCATCGATATAATTAGGGTCATAGAAAAACCAGGTGTTCTCATCGGTTTTACGAATGGCAATCGCATGCCAGGGGGTCGTGAGTATCCTGTGCTCATTCATTCTCATCGTTGACAAAACAGCACTCAATGCGTCACCGGCAAAAAATTGAGGGTCATTTAGAATCAGCTGATGATTTTCAACCGCGCTCAGCAGGCGGTTAAAGCACTCACGCAAAGTGTCGGTCAGGGTTTCCTGCTGGCCGTTCCATGCCTGAATGGCATTCAGAAAAGCCCCCCATTCCGCTGTCTGCATGGATGCGAATAGATGAGCAAGGCCATTGCAGATGCCTTTTTTCATGCGGGGAATGAGGTGCAGTTTTGATTGGCTCAGGGTCAAAAACTGCGAGAGTTTTTCAATCACCATCCCCTGATTTTTCGAGGTATTTATGCCGCGGTAGCGGAAGGGTTCGCTCTTTGTCAGCACAAAAGACGCAAGATGTGCCTCTGGGTTGTGCACGGGGTTTTCTGTGGGTGTAATATGTGCATCAGACCGGGAGGGTGTTATCGGCTCTCGGGATGAGGATGATGGCAGGTTCTGCGGAGAATGCTGTGAATGCACACTAAAAAAGTCTGATGCCTCTGAATGTGAAACCGCCGTGTTCTGCAAAAGCACCTGAAGCTCAAGGGGCAGCCTCTCTTTGGCAAACTGAGGGCAGTTATTAAGCGTAAGTCTTTTAAGACTCGGCGCCTGTTTAAGGATATTTATAAGGCTCTGGCTGGTGATGCTGCTGCCTGAAACATAAAGCTCTTCAAGCACATGAAGGCGGCCGCAGGTAATCGTGTCGGAAATGTTTTTGCAGAAATTGAGGTTAAGCGTTTTTAGTCGCGGGGTATCGCGCAACAAGGCAGAGAGGCTCTGGCTGTTGATGGCGCTGGCTGCAACGTCAAGCGCTTCAAGCGCATGACGGCTCTTGCAGATAACCGCACCGGAAATGTTTCCGCAATTATATAATTTTAGCGTTTTTAGTCGCGGGGCATTACGCAACAGGGCAGAGAGGCTCTCGCTGGTGATGGTGCTGCCTCCAACAATAAGCTCTTCAAGCGCAGGAAGGCCCTTGCAGGTAATCTCGTCGGAAATGTTTTCGCAGAAAAAAAGCTTAAGCGTTTTTAGTCGCGAGGCATCACGCAACAGAGCGGAGAGGCTCTGGCTGTTGATGCTGCTGTTTGTAGCGTCAAGCGTTTCAAGTGCATGAAGGCTGTTGCAGGCAATCTCCCCGGAAATGTTTCTGCAGCCTGAAAGATTAAGCGTTTTTAATCGCAGGGCATCGCGCAATAATGCAGAGAGGCTCTCGCTGGTGATGGTGCTGTCTGAAGCGTCAAGCATTTCAAGCGCATAAAGGCTGTTGCAGGTAATCTTCTCAAGAAGGCGTCTGCAATTACGCAGGTTAAGTATTTTTAGCCGCGGGGCATCATGTATCAAGGCAGAGAGGCTCTCGCTGGTGATGGTGCTGTCTGAAGCGTCAAGCGCCTCAAGCGCATGACGGCTAATAGAGCTAATCTTGCCGGAAATGTATGAGCAATGACGAAGGGTAAGCGTTTTTAGCCGTGGAGCAACATACAACAAGGCAGAGAGACTCTGGTTGTTGATGCTGCTGTATGAAACATCAAGCGCTTCAAGCGCATAAAGGCTGTCGCAGGCTATCTCCTCGGAAATGAAGCGGCAGCCTAACAGGTCAAGCGTTTTTAGTCGCGGAGCCTGATGCAATAAGGCAGAGAGGCTCTGGCTGTTGATGCCGCTTCTTGAAACATCAAGCTCCTCAAGCGCATGAAGGCCGTTGCAGGTAATCGCACCTGAAATGTATTTGCAGTCATGAAGGAAAAGTGTTTTTAGTCGCGGGGCATCATGCAATAAGGCTGAGAGGTTCTGGCTGGTGATGCTGCTGCGGGACAGTCTAAGCTCCTTAAGCGCAGGCAAGGAAAGTGTCGGATTCAGCCCTTCCTCGATTGTCAGCATTTCAAGCTCAAGCGAGGAAAGTTTTTCTGCACCCTCAAGCAAAACGGCTAATTCCTTAGCGTTTATTAAACCGGCAAGGCTCAGGGTTTCAATGCTGTTCAAGCGGATGCTGGAGTCAGTGTTTCTTATAGAATATATGGTTAAATTAAGCGTTTTCAATTGCTTTGCTGAGCCCCCCAATCTGGCAAAGTTTACCTTGGGGCCGATGGAGAGTGACTCCATCTTCGCAAACACCTCATAATCCAGTGCACCCCAGTCAAGCGATTTACAGCTCTCGAGCCCAAGATGTTTGAGGTTTGGTGAGTTTCGCAACAACGTTTCAAGGGTTTCGTTATCAATGTCCGAATTGCTGAGATTCAGTGTTTCGCATTGAGACGGGAGTCGCATCGAACGCAGGCAAGCTGTATTTTTTGCCCGTTCAAGCCCAAGGTATTTGAGTGAAGTAAATGTTTCCTGCAAGTGGGGAAAGCCCTCAGAGAGGCTCAGCTCCTCTTCATCACAATGATGAAAAGTCAAGGATTTGATGTTTGCAAAATCTTTGCCCTCAAGGTCTACGTTACGCCGGGTCAACTTCCCGTTACGAACCAGCATATCAAGGTCGCCCGGCGAGAGATTAACCTCGCGAAAATGCCAGGTCATATTGGAAATATGCAGTTTTTCCCCAAGCTCTTTCGCCATGGTGATGTCATCGGGGAATGTTCGGCAGTTAATGGAATCAAAGGATGGCTTCGCCTTAATTAATAAGGGCAATAACGTTTTGCGCTCTTGCGCATTGAGATTGTGCCACCAGTCTCCAGTTTCAAGCACTTTCCCCCTGGGGTCAGAGCCATCAATGAGGACATTCAACTGGTGATAGTCAATAATGTGCAGCATGCTCCGCGAGATTTTTTTCTTGCCAGCGGCCAGAACCAGCTCATCCTCAGGGCACGGTTCATGGTTTTTTTTTAGTAAACTGACAAGCGCTTTTCCGCTCTCAGCCTTAACCAGCTCACCTGCGTCAAAAACATACAGCGGATACCCCGCCTGCAAAAGTTCATCGGCCAGCCGCCTGGCCTGAATGCTTCTGTTGATATCCCAGCCACGCGCTGACCAGTCATGAAAGAGAATGCTTTGCTTTTTTTCTGTCTGCTCTGGGTGGGGGTTTACAAAACAGGGTTTATTGGCAAGGAGCCTACCGACATTCAGGGTGCCTCGCGGACTCTCTGACCAGCTTGTCTGACTGTTTTTTTGGCTGCGTAAAAACCTCGAGGTTCGTTTTGTAAAGGGGTGAACCGTCAAAAAATCTGATGTCACGGGACTGGATAATCCATGAGTATATTTAACGCCGTGTGCAACTTTTAATGGATAAGAGAGTGGATGCTTGAAAGGCACAGCATAATTTTGTAAGTTCTTGATTTTCCGACGATCCAGGACTACAAGGAGTATGCTGTGCCGGTTGAGGATTTTATCATTAGTACTTTTTGTTTGATAGATTCCCTTTACAAAAAGGCCGTTATCACAAAGTTGAGAACCCGAGGCTTTGCACCCAGGCTCTCCGATCCCGAGGTGATCACGATAGAGCTGGTTGGCGAGTTTCTCGGGCTTGATACCGATAAGGCAATTTGGTCATATTTCAAGCGACACTGGCAGAATTGGTTTCCCGGGCTTGGAGACAGGACGAGCTTCGCCAGGCAATCAGCCAAGTTGTGGGCCGTTAAGCAAAGCATTCAAAAATTGCTGGCCGGGAAACTGGGTACCTTCAATGACTCACTCCATATGTCTGACGGATTTCCTTTGCCAATTTGTCACTTCAGGCGCGCTAACTTTTCCCGGTTGTTCTCAGAGGCCGCCGCTTATGGCTACTGCGCCTCAAAAAATGAGCGCTATTATGGGTTCAAGGGCAATCTGTTGATTGACTCACAAGGCGTCATTACCGCCATAACCGTCACACAGGCAAACATTGATGAACGAGAGTCCGTCTGGGATAATCTCGACAACGTACAGGGCATGATTATTGCTGATAAGGGATTGATAGGCCAAGATTTTCAGGAACAAATCCGACAACATACGAATGTTACCCTGCAAACGCCTCTGCGCTCCAATATGACAGACCCACGCGGCTCAGATTTTAGCAAGTGGCTCGTATCTACCCGCAGATTGGTTGAAACGGTGATTGGGCAACTGACAGAGCGCTTTCATATTCAAAAAGTCAGGGCTCGCGACCTCTGGCACCTGACCAGCAGAATCGGACGAAAAACCTTGGCGCATACAATTGGATGCTTTCTTAATCACAAGCGAGGGGCAAAATTAACCCAGTTTGATGGACTTGTCGCCCCGTTGTAAGTTGCACACGGCGTTATTTAGTAAAAATATTATATTGATTTCCCGTGAATTTATCTGGTAACTGCGAGTTGAGCTTTGTGCCCATATGGTCTACAGACAAACTGCGGGGCGGGCATCCTGTTTGGTGGCCAATCATCCTCATTAGCTGCCAATGCTCATCAAAATGCTCGCGCTCAATGCTTGTGATGTATGAATCTTGTGGCGTATAAAATCGAATGGGCATTTTTCTTCTTTAAGGTACGTGTTTGCAATAAGGATAATTATAGAACAAACCGATCTAAAGAAAAACTTTCAAACAGCGTACAAGCCCCTGCCTTGCTGCCAGCTCGAGCCGACATTCCGGGATATCACAAAAATGCACCTCTGCCAGTAGCTGAACGTGCTGCCGGAAAAGCGCGTTCTGGCGCTTTTCGTATCTGGCTCTCGGCAGCAGATGATGGGGACAGTTCTCAGCAGTACTATTTTTATGGCGGCGAGAGCATTTTTTCTCCATCTCCTGACTGCAGGCGCAGGTAGAGAACCATGGAGGCAACCGTAACGGCTCCAATTATCAAAAAAGTATGGCGAAAAATGGCCGGGTCAAGCGCCTGCAGGTTTGTCTCCACTGGCGCAAAAAAACGAATACAGAGTGCGGCAAACCCAACCCCAAAGCTTTGAGCAAGCTGTTGCAGGGTACTCAGGATACTGGTGGCGGAGCTTACGATTTCTGAGGGAATTTCCGAATACGGCAGGGAGTTAATGGCCGTGTACTGAAGCGACACGAAAAACCCGTACACCATCGTCAGTGCGGCGATAAGGTAGAGCGGCGAGTCGGGCATTACCCGCCCCATGAGAATTATCATGCAGCCGGCACAAAACGTATTCATCAGCAGCAGGCGCCGATACCCAAGGGCGCGCAGCAGCCAGAGGGACGCGGGCTTGGCACACACCACCCCAAGGGCGGTGGGAGCGAGCAAAAGCCCCGCCATCTGTGGCGAAAATCCAAACCCAATCTGCAGCAGCAGTGGCAGCAGAAAGGGCACACCGCCAAATCCAAGACGCGAAAAAAGGCTTGCGAAGACGGAAACACGAAACGTGCGGTAATGAAAAAGACGAAGATTCACTATGGCATTTTCGCGGTTTCGCGAATGTACGATGTAAAGTGCCATGCACAATACGGTAACCACTGACACCAGCAGCACAAACCGCCATGGCACACTGGATTCGCTGAGAAGCGACAGACCAAACGTCATGCCGCCAAGCCCGATACCAAAAAGGAGAAATCCCGGAATATCAAGCGGCAACACTGGCTGCGGCGCTATACGAGGCAGACCACGACAGGCAAGCCAGACGGCAAACAAACCCACAGGAATGTTTACCCAGAAAATCCAGCGCCAGTCAAAATAATGGGTGATAAGTCCCCCGAGTACCGGCCCAAGCATCAGCCCGACAGCACCCACCATGATGACATGGCTCATGACGGCGAGAAGCCGTGTCGCCCCAAAGACCCGCACCACGAGCAATCGCCCGACCGGCAGGCTCAGAGCACCGCCAATGCCCTGAAAAAAGCGGGCGATGACAAGCTCTGTCATGTTATGTGCAAACCCGCACCAGAGAGACGTGAGTGTGAAAATGGAGAGTGCCAGCGTCATCACGGGTTTTGCCCCGTATTTATCAGCAATCCAGCCGCTGATGGGGATGAAAATCGCAAGACTCAGCAGGTAGCTGATGAGTGCGACCTTCAGATTAACCGGGTCGACGCTAAGGCTCTGCGCCATCGCGGGGATGGCGGTATTAAGAACAGTGCTGTCAAGTGCTTCCATGAAAAACGCCATGGACACGACCCATGGCACAATGCGTTCGGGATTCATGCATTTACTGCCGTAGCGTTAATACCATGTATCAGCATAGCCCTCAACAGCATCATACGCCAGAAAAACGTAACCATTCACCACGTTCACCGAAAAGCCATATTTGGCGCATCTTGTGCGAACGCATTACCTGCACTCAAATCTGACTTTTCCCCTAAAGCATTCAAAATGTGGTGAATAGATACAGAAAAACACACGTTATTCTGCGGACATGGCGGCGTTTTTAGCGCGGTGTGTGTTTTTCCACTCCGTATCAATGGTACCGCGCTCAAGCGGGTTTAAATCCTCTTTGAGCGCCACACGTTCATCAAACACAAAGCAGGTACCTTCCCAGAGTGAATCCTTTGCATCCGTGGCGGCAATGTAATTGAGAATACCGCCATCGAGCTGGTACACTTCTTTAAATCCCCGCTGCATCAAGAGTGCCGTTGACTTTTCACAACGCACGCCACCGGTGCAGAACATGGCCACTTTTTTATCTCGATGCGCCATCAGGTGCTCATCCACGTAGGCCGGGAAATCACGGAAATTCTCGGTGTGCGGATTGACAGCACCTTTAAAGGTACCGAGCATCACCTCATAATCATTACGCGTATCAATGACGACTACAGACGGATCGCTGATAAGCGCATTCCACTCGGCCGGACTGACATGCACGCCCGTCTCACGGGCCGGATCAACCCCCGGAACGCCCATGGTCACAATTTCGCGCCGCAGCTTGACCTTCGCTTTGGCAAACGGGTTTTCATCGTCATAACTGGTTTTAGTCAGAAGGTTTGACAATCCCGGGAGTGCGCGCAGATGGCGCATCAGAACATCCATACCCTCGGCACTGCCGCAGACCGTACCGTTGATTCCCTCAAGCGCCAGGATGATAGTACCGCGAATGTTATGTGCCTGCATGATATCAAGCAGGGTCACTTTCATCGCATCAAGGTTGTCAAAAGGCGTGAATTTATAGAAGGTTTCAATCACAAAAGCTTTCATGGTGCCACCAATACACAAAGAGAGCCGAATTTTACGCAATTGTGGCGGTATCTGGCAAGTGCAGGTCGCTCAGGTATCCCGCGCCGGGAGATGGTGGTGCTCAAAGGGTACCAGTTGCGGTTGAATAGCCTGCATGAACGCCGTACCGATTGCGCACGCATCCGCCATGTCAACTTTGAAGGGCAGCAACGACTCCTCAAACGCAGAGATGAGAGCATCACGCTCTGCAAGCGTAAGCGGTTTGCCGGCATCCACAAGAAGGTCAATATCTGAAAAAGGCCGGTGTGTCCCCTTCGTGCGCGAGCCAAAAAAAAAACAATTTTGCGGTTTTTGGCAAATGTTGCGCACAAATCTTTGCAATCATTTCAAGATGTTCAGGCTCTAGATGAACGGTTTTGTTCACGGAAAGTCAGCAGGCAGCATGCGCGTTCTGTTATTATATATGCTTCATACGACTTTGCACGATTTCGAGAATGGCCGTCATGTCACTTTCTGTCAATATCATTGGAGCCGGCAGGCTTGGGCAAACCCTCGGGCGTCTGCTGACACTGCATCAGGCCGCGACCATTAACGGGCTTTGCAATGCGCACCTTGAAAGCGCGCGTGCCGCCGCTGACCGCATCGGTGCCGGCAAGGCGTTTGCAGAGATTCACGCCCTGCCCCCCGCTGACATCAGTTTCATCACCACTCCCGACAGCGCCATCAGTGACGCCGCATCGATGCTTGCAGAAAGTCCAAATCTAAAGCCTAAAAGCATCGTTTTGCACTGCAGCGGCGTTGAAAACTCCGACCTGCTCGCAGCCCTTAAGGCGCGAGACTGTTTCGTGGCAAGCGTGCATCCCATGCGCAGTTTTGCCAACCCCGAACAGAGTGCCCTGCAGTTTGCCGGCACATTCGCAGCCATCGAGGGGGATGCACCGGCACTCGAATGCCTGGAGCCACTCTTTAGCGCCATCGGCGCTCGTTCCTGCCGCATCGCGCGCGAGGGCAAGGCTTTTTATCATGCAGCCGGCGTATTTGCCTCAAATTATGTCGTGACACTCGCCGAGCACGCTAAAGCCTGCCTCAACGCAGCCGGAATTGATGATACACTGGCGATGGCGATGCTTACCAATATCCTCGGCAGTACGGTTGCAAACCTTGAAGCCTCCAGCTCGCCCGAATGTGCGCTTACAGGCCCCATTAACCGCGGCGATATTGCCACACTCGAGAAACACCTGAAAACGCTTGGCGATTCCAAAGACGCGCGCCTTTATGCCGAACTTGGACTCGCCACCCTCCGCTTAACCCATCACGCGCCCGAAACACTCGCGCAGATGGAGAAAGTGTTTCGCACCACTCTGGAATCGATTCACGGTTGATAACCAGCAGCATGTTCTCCCAGCAGCACCGCAAAAATGGTATATAATTATACAGAAAGGTTTTTTCAGGGAGATGTATCATGACCAATCACCGCATAAACGCCCTCGCACTGGGCCTTGCCTGTGGCGTATTGTGGGGCGTATCCGTCCTTCTAATGGGGCTGATGGCAACACATGGCGTGTACGGCAAGGAGTTTGTGGACTCTATCGGAACGCTCTATATCGGCTATACCTCCTCCATTGGCGGCAGCCTGCTGGGCGGGCTTATCGGGTTTATCGATGCCTTTCTGGGCGGACTGATTCTTGGCTGGCTCTATAACAAATTTGATGCCTGCTGCTGCAAAAAATCAGGCACCTGCTGCCCGGTCAAAGCGGAAGACAAACCCGAGGCTTAGGACGTGTCCTCAACCATGACAGGGCTACAAACGCGGTGTTTTCAGGCCACCTGGCCGGCGACCCATCCCGACGACCAGGCCCACTGAAAATTATAGCCGCCAAGCCAGCCGGTGACATCTACGGCTTCGCCGATGAAGTAGAGTCCCGCTTCAGTGCGAACTTCCATGGTTTTTGAGGAGAGGGCATCCACATTCACGCCACCGAGCGTCACCTCGGCGGTGCGATAGCCTTCTGTGCCATTCGGGCGCAGCCTGAAATCGTGCAGGGTCTCTGCAAGGGCTGCAATGTCACGGTTTGAGAAATCGGCAAGACGCCGCTCCCGCTCTTCTGGCAACCACAGCACATCGACAAGACGCCTTGGCAAATACTGCGACAGCCAGGTAGCCAGTTGTTTTTGCGGTGTCTCCGAACGCGCATTACGAAGCAGCAGCTCAACATCCGTATCCGGCAGCAGATTCATCCGCACCCATTCTCCAGGCTGCCAGAATGAGGACATCTGAAGCATCGATGGCCCACTCAATCCACGGTGCGTAAAAAGCAGGCTTTCGCGGAACTCCGCACGCGCATTCGAAGCCTCAACATCCACACTCACGCCCGAAAGCCCGGCAAAGCGGGTTTTGTCAGGCACATCGAGCGTAAAGGGCACAAGGCCCGGGGAGGGCTTCCAGGTGGCAAGACCAAACTGCTCAGCAACCTGCCACGCAAACGCTGTCGCGCCCATGGTGGGAATTGACAGCCCGCCGGTCGCTATCACAAGTGACTGACAACGAAACATACGATTCCCGGCGCATACGGTAAAATGTCCGTCATCTTCGCGCGCAATTCGAGTGATAGCGGTTTGCAGCTGAATCTCTACACGAGCCTCATCGCACTCGGCAAGCAGCATATTGACGATATCCGATGCTTTATTGTCACAAAAAAGCTGGCCAAGCGTTTTTTCGTGAAATGCGATTCGGTGTTTTTTCACGAGCGCCAGAAAATCCCACTGCGTATAACGCGAAAGCGCTGATTTACAAAAATGCGGATTATGCGAGAGATACCGCTCTGGACTCACCTGATAATTGGTAAAATTGCAACGCCCGCCACCCGACATCAGGATTTTTTTACCGACCTTATTGGCGTGATCGAGCACGAGCACGCGCCGCCCGCGCTTACCCGCTTCAATGGCACACATCAACCCTGCCGCACCCGCGCCAATAATAAGTACATCGAGCGCCTGCATTATGCTTTGAGCGCCTTTCGAAGCTGCCGGCGAAAGGCGTGATAATCCACCTCCAGCGCGTGGCGCGGACTGTCATGAAAACGCGCCTTATGCGCCTTGATTTCCCCCTGAATTTTTTGCTCGAGACGCTTTGGACGAGAGCGTGTACCTGCCATGATGCGCGCAGCAATGCCTGCCTGATAATCGGCCAGCGGCCAGATACAGCCCTGAGGTTGAAAAAGACCGATAAAATAAAGCGTTTCGAACGTTGGATGCATCATTTTCAGGTAGAGCGGCAACTGTCTGGCGTTGCTGTAATCGATAAGCTCCGGGGCAAAAAACGGGAATGTCGTTTTATAACCGGTTGCAAAAATCACCACATCGAAATCTTCGTGTTCACCATCGGTAAAATGCACGGTGCTCCCCTCAAACCGCTCAATGCCCCGGCACGGAAACACCTTGCCGTGGCGAATCGCATAGAGCAGTTCAGAGTTGATAGTCGGGTGGCTTGCAAACAGACGTTCGCGAGGCTTTTGCAGACGATACTTGCCATAATGCCCCTGCAGTGCGCGCAGCACGCTACCGGCAACTATCTGTCGCAGGCGGTATGGCAGCCACTTGATGCGGGCAAGCACCGTATCAGACGGCTTGCCAAACAAAAATTTAGGAATAATGTGCTGCCCGCGGCGCATGCTGATACAGGATTTTCTGGCAACACGCGCGACTTCCACCGCAATATCGCAGGCAGAGTTTCCGCCGCCAACGACCAATACGCGTTTACCGCGAAACGGCTCTGCCTTTTTATAGGCATGCGCATGCAGCATCTCACCGGAAAACGTGCCGGGGTATTCCGGCATGGACGGGTCCCAGTGATGGCCGTTAGCCACCATTACATAATCATAGACGCCTGTGTGAAGCCCCTCTGCATCGCTATAAGTCACCTGCCAGCGTTTCTCATCAAGCGGTTCAACCTTTTCAACGCGGGTTTCAAAGCGTACAAAGCGCGCCATGCCAAAGCGTGCGGCGTACACTTCAAAATAATGCAGCACCTGTTCATGTGAGGGATATTCAGAGGTGCCAGGCGGCATCGGAAAATCCTCAAACCACGAAAGCCAGCGCGAACTGATAAGGTGCGTGGTTTCATAGACCGATGAGTGCGTTCCCTTCTCGTCATACACCCAGTTGCCGCCAATGCGGTTGTTTTTCTCAAACACATCAATGTTGTCAATGCCCTGCTCAAGCAGGTTTTTCACGCAGGCAATCCCGCAGGGACCCGCGCCAATCACGCAGACGCGGGGAGAAGAAGTCTTTGGTAAAGAAGTCATGTTAACGGCCGGCAGGTTTCAGGGATGAAGAGGGATAGTGAATCGCATGTAAAACAGCATCCAGCATCAGTTTCTGAATGGCTGCATTTTTTTCAATGGTAAAGTGGTTGACCGATAAACCGCTCAACGTATCCACATTCAGATTTTCGATACGGGTCACGCTGGCATTCTCAGCAATGACACGCTGACCACTGAACATCGGCACGAAAGAAGGCTTATAAATGTTCACTACTTTCTTCACGTTGGGAGGTACCCGAATGGGTGATACGGCATCGACTGTCATTAAGAGCTCAACGGGAATACCTGCGCGATTCAGCGTTTGCGCGACCTTAATCTGGTCGTTAGCCCCCAGAGAGTGGCCGACCAGCACGATAGGGCCACGCAGCGCAGGCGTGCCATACTGCTCGCGGATACGAACGCCTAAATCATACGCATGGTACCAGACTGTGCTCTCGGTATGCACGTTGTACTGATATTCAAGGGTTTTCTGCAGTTGATTCATGCCCGTGCTGAAAATACCGCCAAGACCGCCACGCATGACAAACACAGCGGCGGGACTTCTAAAGGTGTGATGGGGGTCTCTGGCAAGGCTTTTGGTGGCGGCAAGGTCAATGCAGGCCGTGAGCAACAGCGCCAGGACGGCGAGCAGCATGGATTTACCGTAAAAAGCAGCAGATTGGATGCGCATTCTGGACTTTCCTCTACAAACAATGTAGTAGATTCTACAACACAGACGCGCGCGGATAAACCATCCCGTAAACTTCTGCATGCCCGAGAAATCCGGGGCCCCCTTTGACCAGGAGCAAAATACGCCGTTGCCAAACCCTGATGTTCGTCATAACTCCCCCAGCCAGCGCCAGTATGGCAGGGATGCGAGCAAAATCGCCAGCTTGCCTGGTACCATCCAGAGGTTCATGCTGAGCAGCGGGCGCATATCAACGCGCTGATTGCGGCTTAAGAGGTGCTCAAAACACAGAAAATAGGTGGATTGCCAGGGAAAAATCCAGGCTTCTGTTGCTGTCAAAATCACAAAGGCGACCACCCAGAGGCCCATGCCGCTTTGATGAGCGATGGGCAGAAAGACCGTGAACAAAATGGCCGGTGCTGTCAGCGTACCGAGCACCAGCGTGCTGAGCCAGCTGATGCCAAACACGGTGGCAATGAACATACCGGGGCGGGCTTTTGCAAGCGGTACCAGCCCCTTGAGGTGCTCAAACAGCCAGTCTTCCATGCCAATATCCTGAATGTAACGCATGATGCCGATAATGGCTCCGAGGTAAAAGAGGAACGTCCAGTTAATCCTGCCAGTCAGTTCCTGACGCCCCATCGCGCCACTGCCGAGCAATACGGCAAACACGGCGATGCACACCCATATGCCGGATAAACGCCAGCAGGCCACCGCTCCAAGCCCCGCCATCAAGACAACAAGCGTACCAAGCACCACCCATTCATGGCGACTGACATCCCCCATCGTCTGCAATTCACGGACAAGCCGAAAACGGCTGATGTTAAGCGAGGGAAGCCCGCCAAAACGCCGCCACTGCATCCCCCAGAACAACAGCGCCATCAACACGCCCGGCACCAGAGCGGCCGCCAGCCAGCGCACCATTCCGAATTCAACATGGGTATGCAGGGTCATCATCGCATACAGAATGGTATTACTCGATTTTCCTGTCAAAAACACGGTGGAGAAGAGGATGCATCCCTGGAAAGCGCTGCACGCCATCGCATTAGCGGCTGGACTTCGTGGGGCAATACGCCCGCTCTCCAGCAGTGAGTCGAGCAGCGGCGCCATCAGGGCAACGCGCGAGCTCTGGACACTGACCAATGGTGTCGTTAAAAGCCCCGTCCCAAAAAGCAGCAGCTGCAACCCACGCTGGCCTAAGCGAACCCGACAAAGCAGTAACAGTGACACCCGGTGCAAAAGGCGCGACTTGACCATTACACAGCCAATGGCAAAAAGGCTTGAAGCCAGAAAAAAGCTGTCAGACATGAAGCCTGAAAGCATGGTGGTACTGGGGCCCGTGTTGAGTACCATGGTTGCACACAGCACAAATATCGCCGGCACGCTCTCCGGCACCAGCCGAAACACCCACATGCCAAGTGCCGCTGAAAAAATCACTACAAACCGGGAAGCGGCGTCATTAAGGGCTGAGAAGTGCACCAGTAACAGCATGCAGGTGGTAAACAACGATGTCAGGCACCAGCCTAAAACCCTGTAAACACTCGCCTGCGTCTGCACGCCCTCTAAAGGGGAGGAAGTTTGCGAGGTAACATTCATGCGACTCAGACTGTATAAAAAACAGGGTGGCGCATTATTCAGCAAAATGTGCTTTGCATCAAGTCCGTAAAACGCGGAATTTCACAAAAAAAAACCGGTGAGGCCGTCACGGACAAGGCAGCATAAAAACCATCAGTTGTGATATACTGCGTCAAATTTATCCGGCTGACGCCATTTTCGGCTGCGCGACCGCAGCCTTTCACCCTACAGGATTTTGCTTGCCATGATTGAAAAGATTCGTAATGTTGCCATCATCGCCCACGTTGACCACGGAAAAACCACGCTGGTTGACCAGTTGCTTCGCCAGACGGGCACGCTCAGTGACCGTGGTCCCAAAACCGAACGGGTGATGGATTCCAATGCGCTGGAGCGCGAGCGTGGCATTACCATTCTTGCCAAAAATACCCGTGTAGACTGGGAAGGATATAAAATCAACATCGTTGATACCCCGGGACACGCCGACTTCGGCGGTGAGGTGGAGCGTATTCTCTCCATGGTAGACTGCGTGCTGCTGCTCGTTGATGCTGTTGATGGCCCCATGCCGCAGACGCGTTTTGTCACGCAGAAAGCCTTTGCCCGCGGACTGCACCCGATTGTGGTTATCAATAAAATTGACCGCCCGGGCGCGCGCCCCCACTGGGTGATGGACCAGGTGTTTGATCTCTTTGATAACCTCGGTGCCAGCGATGAACAGCTCGACTTCCCGGTGGTCTACGCCTCTGCTCTTAACGGTTATGCCATGCTTGACCTTGAAGAAACCTCTAGCGACATGCGCCCGCTGCTGCAGACCATCGTAGACAAGGTGAGCCCTCCGGAGGTCGATGCCGATGGCCCCTTCCAGATGCAAATCAGCTCACTCGATTATTCTTCTTACGTGGGCACCATCGGTATCGGACGCATTACCCGCGGCAAGGTGGAAGCAAAATCGCCTGTTAAAATCATCGATATAGAAGGCAATATCCGCGCAGGCAGGCTGCTGCAACTGCTTGAGTTTCGTGGCCTTGAGCGCAGCGAAACCACGCACGCAAGCGCCGGCGACATCATTGCCATCACAGGTATTGAACAGCTTAATATCTCCGACACACTCTGCGCTCCTGACTGTGTGGAAGCGCTGCCCCCGCTCACGGTGGACGAGCCCACCATCAGTATGACCTTTCAGGTTAACGACTCGCCTTTTGCCGGTCAGGAGGGGAAGTATGTTACGAGCCGCAAGATTCGCGAACGCCTTGAAACGGAACTCCTGCATAACGTGGCACTCAGGGTCGAAGACACGGAAGACCCTGACCGTTTCCGTGTTTCTGGCCGGGGCGAGCTGCATCTTTCCATTTTAATTGAAAACATGCGCCGCGAAGGCTATGAGCTTGCCATCAGTAAACCGGAAGTGATACTTCGCGAAGAAGACGGCGTGATGCTCGAACCGTGGGAAAACCTGACGGTTGACGTGGAAGAAAACCACCAGGGCAGCATTATGGAGAAACTGGGTGAGCGGCGCGGGGAGCTGCAGAACATGCAGCCGGACGGTAAGGGACGCGTGCGCCTTGACTATGTCATCCCGACGCGTGGCCTCATTGGTTTTCATACAGAATTCCTTTCATCGACCTCAGGCACCGGGTTGATGTATCATGTTTACGATCACTATGGTCCTGCCGTACGCGGGCGCATTGGCAAACGCAATAACGGCGTCCTGATTGCAAACTGCACGGGGGCCGCGCGCGCTTTTGCGCTTTTCAACCTGCAGGAGCGAGGCCGTCTCTTTATCGACCCGCAGACGCCCTGCTATGAAGGCATGATTGTGGGAATTCATGCGCGCGATAACGACCTGGTCGTGAACGTCACCAAGGAAAAGCAGCTGACCAACATCCGTGCCGCCGGCACCGATGAAAACATCCTGCTGACCCCGCCCATCCGCCTGACACTGGAACAGGCGCTGGAATTTATTGACGATGATGAACTGGTGGAAGTAACGCCTCAGAGCATCCGGCTGCGCAAGAAGGCCTTGCGCGAAAACGAACGCAAGCGCGCTCAGCGCGCCAGTCAGGAGGACTGAACCCATGAAGCAGAAGTATCGGCGCGTGATACTCTATGCTCGACAACACCGCGCTAACAGCGGTGTGAGCGAGAGTCTGCAGCGTGCCGCCTCCTGCCTTGAATCGCATGGGGTTGAGGTTTACCTCGACCCCGAAACTGCGGGCTGTTTCAATGCCCCGTATCCCGTGCTGCCAGCTGATGCCATCGGAGAAAAACAGGATTTAATTCTGGTCGTTGGCGGTGACGGCAGTTTGCTCTCGGCCGCCCGCATGGCCATTCGCATGGATGTACCGGTCATTGGGGTCAACCGTGGCCGACTGGGCTTTTTAACCGACATCTCTCCCGCCGATATTGAGGAGCAGCTTGAGGCAGTACTCGCCGGTGCCTGCGTGGAAGAGCAGCGTTTTTTACTCCAGACCCGCATTTTTGACGAAGACACGATTTATTTTCAGGGCGATGCGCTCAATGACGTGGTTTTGAGCCGCGGTAATGAGCCCCACCTCGTTGACTTCGAGGTCTATATTAACCAGCAGTTTGTCAGCCACTACCGCTCTGACGGGCTGATTCTCTCAACACCAACGGGCTCAACGGCCTATGCGCTGTCGGCGGGCGGCCCCATCATGCATCCGGAGCTCAATGCCATTGTCATCGTACCAATGTTCTCGCACAGCTTAAGCTCGCGCCCGCTCGTGGTGGACGCGCAGTCTAAAATTGATTTGCACATCAGTGCAGCTAATGAAAGTCCGCTCAGGGTCAGCTGCGATGGACATGAGTCGGTAATGGTTAAGCCCGGTCAGCAGGTATCCGTTGAGAAAAACGCGCGCCGCCTGCGGCTGTTGCATCCACCCGACTATCGCTATTATGATACCTTGCGCCAAAAGCTTGGATGGGAATCCAAACATCAGGGGTAAATCATGCTCTCCACCCTCAGGATAGAAAACTTCGCGATTGTTGAACGGCTCGAGATTGATTTCGATAAGGGCCTGACCGCCTTCACGGGCGAAACCGGTGCGGGAAAATCCATTCTCATTGATGCGCTGCTGCTGGCACTTGGCGCACGCGCCGAAGCCTCCGTGGTGCGTCCGGGGGCTGAAAAATGCGATATCAGCGCCGTATTTACCCTCGATGCCGGCTCGCCTCCGCACGCGTTTTTAGTCCATCATGAAGCCGCGGCTTTAGAAGAAGACACCCTTGTGCTTCGCCGCGTTATCAATCGCGATGGACGCTCCAAATCTTCGATAAACGGCCATCCCTTTCCCCTGCAGAAAGTGCGCGAACTCAGCAAAATGATAGTGGATATCCATGGCCAGCACGAGCATCAGAGCCTTCTTGAGCACGCAACGCATCGGCGCCAGCTTGATGAGTATGGCGCGCACGGCGAGCACCTGCAGGTACTTGCCGAGCACTGGCGGCGCATGGAATCGATGCGCGCCACACTCAAAAATCTTGAAAGCCAGGAACAGAGCCTTGATGCCAGACGCTTTCTTGATTTTCAGATTGAAGAATTGCAAAATCTCGCGCCCGTTGACGGGGAAATTGATGCGCTTCATGAGGAGCATCAGCTCTTACACCACGCGCGTGAATATCTTGAAACCACCACGTTCCTCGAGGCGCTTCTTGATTCCGGCGAAGACGAGGGCATGACGCGTCTGCTTGCGCGTGCCCAGCAATACGTTCGTTCTCTGCCTGCAGCCAATTCCCATATTCAGACCATCAGCAGCCTGCTCGAGAGCGCTTTGATACAATGCGAAGAAGTGCTCAATGAGTTACGCGCCTTCTCCGAACAGGTACAGCTTGACCCTGAACGCCTGCACACGGTGGAAGCGCGCATGAGTGAACTGCATGGCGCTGCGCGCAAATACCATGTGGATGCCGCCTCTCTTCCAGAGCTCCTTGAAAAGCTTATCAAACAGCGAGCAGCACTGGGCGCGGAACTGGCCCAAAAAGACACGCTCGAAGCGGCCTTGAGAGAGGAGCGGCAGGCGTATGAAAAAGCATCACTTAAACTTCGAGAATCCCGTCTGCTGCACGCGCCAAAGCTTGCTGCCGACATCACGCACACCATCCAGCAGCTCGGGATGCCGCGAGGGCGCGTGGAAATCCGCGTCACTCCGACAGAGCACCCGCAACCGCATGGTCTTGATCGTATCGAGTATCACGTCTGCACAAACCCGGGCACGCAGCCAGACAGCCTGTCAAAAATTGCCTCGGGCGGTGAGTTATCCCGTATCAGCCTTGCCATTCACATGATTACTGCGCGTAAGGGTTCCACACCGACACTGCTCTTTGACGAGGTCGACACCGGTATTGGTGGCGCAACGGCCGCCCTTGTTGGACGGCTTTTACGTGAGCTCGGAGAACGCCTGCAGGTGCTTTGTGTGACCCACCAGCCACAGGTCGCCGCCAGTGCACATCACCATTTCGTGGTGGAGAAACACTCTGACAGCGAGCACACCTGGACCAGCGTCACGCGCCTTGAAAAAGACGAAAAAACCGATGAAATTGCGCGCATGCTCGGAGGGTTGACCATCACCGAAAACACCCGTTCACACGCGCGGGAACTGCTGGGAGAGGCGGGTTAACGCTGCAGCGCCGCCCAGCCCGGATACACGGGATTGGCATGCTCGGCAATCCGCAGGAGCTGATTGTATTTGGCGATTCTGTCTGTGCGGCACAGTGAACCGGTTTTAATCTGCCCACAGCCGCTCGCAACTGCCAAATCGGCAATAAACGTATCGCCGGTTTCACCGGAGCGGTGCGACATCACCGAACGATAACCGTTTTCAGCCGCCAGACGCATGGTGGCGCGGGTTTCTGTGAGCGTGCCAATCTGATTGGGCTTAATGAGCACCGCATTCGCCATGCCGGCATCAATCCCATGCTGCAGGATTCGCGGATTAGTGACAAACAAATCATCCCCGACAAGCTGGATACGGCTGCCAAGTGTGTCCGTCAAGAGACGCCAGGTGTTGTGGTCGCGCTCGTCCAGACCATCTTCCATGCTGACAATCGGATAGTCCGCAACGAGACTTTCGTAATAGCGCACAAGCTCCTCACCTGAGAGCACGCGAGACTCCGAAGCCAGATGATACTTATTTTCATGCCACAATTCAGACGCTGCCACATCGAGTGCGAGTGCCATATCGACTCCCGGACGCAGGCCGGCGGCTTTAATGGCTAAAAGCAGCAAATCCAGTGCTTCGCGGTTCGAGCGCAGATTCGGCGCAAAGCCGCCCTCATCGCCGACGGAGGTTGCGAGATTACGCGCTTTCAAAATAGCCTTCAGCGCATGAAAGGTTTCAGCTCCCCATCGCAGAGCGGTCGGAAAATCCGGCGCGCCAAGCGGCATTATCATGAACTCTTGAATATCAACGTTATTATCTGCATGTGCGCCACCGTTCAGCACATTCATCATCGGCACTGGCATGCGTGCAGTCTCAGTCTCGCCAAGCGCCATAAAAAGTGGCAGGTCAAGAGCGTTTGCACGGGCTCGCGCACTTGCCAGTGACACCGCAAGTATCGCGTTCGCACCAAGACGGGATTTATTGCCCGTACCGTCACAGGTCAGCATGGAGGCATCAACGGCCGCCTGGTCTTCTACCGACAGGCCCCTGAGCGCTTCGTTGAGAACGGTGTTCACATGGGTCACCGCCTTCAAAACACCGCGGCCATTGTAGCGGGCGGCATCATTATCACGCAGTTCGCAGGCCTCCATGCTGCCGGTGGAAGCCCCTGAGGGTACACTGGCGCGCCCGCACAGTCCATTGGTCAACCACACTTCCGCCTCAACCGTCGGGTTACCGCGCGAATCGAGTATTTCGCGCCCTTTAATACGTTCAATCTGCATACCACTCTCTCTTATTGACCCACAATATGAATACGCACATACAGCGTGGAATTGTCACCATACTGAGCGCCCGCACTGTACACCGCCGCATTACCGGTGGGGTTTGCGCTGTTTGAGCCCTCAGCACTGCCAAGCGAATACCAGGTATCAAGCGGCACCATCAGTGTCGTGTCGACATTCTGATTGGTAAACTGCTGCTGGTTGGCCGGCTGCTGCTCATCACGCGCTCGACGCACCTGCAGCTGAACCTGCTGTCCCTGAAGTTTTGGCAACAGAAAGACGCCATTCTGAACATTCATGCGGGCATAATCAACACCTGTCCACCAGCCGATACCGGCTGATTGAATGACGGGAACATTCTGCGATGTTGAAACAAAGGCAGACTGCCCGTTCATCACTCTTACCGATTGATTATTTAACTGAATCTGCTGGGAATTACTGCCATACACTACCGTATTGGACACCTGCGACAGCCACTGTGGCGTATCCTGGTGAATGGCAATTTCAAAGGTCACGGGAGGCACATCCACCTGATGCAGCACGGCGCGCAGGCTGGTCAGGGTCTGAGGGGAGACATTCACCACCAGCGTCTGACCAGAGCCACTGATTTTATCGCCAGGCTGCAACAGCGGTTTAACCAGCGGAATAATAACGCTGGCATCCTGATACTGTAGAGAAATAACCTTGGAAATATTGCCTTCATCCTCGGCAAACGCAGTGCCGGCCAGCAGCAGCGCCATAAGCAGCCATACTTTTTTCATGAGGTGCATCCATTCAAGAAAGGGTCTAATCTAAAATCCTAGCAAACCCTACAGAATATTGCACTGCGGTTCAAGCGGCGGGGGCGGTGTCACAGAAGGAGTATCGGCGGTTTTTTTATGCGCCAGAAAACGGTGGGGATTGTGTGTGATGCGATTCTCGCCATGTGTCTCAAACGAATCTTGCAGGATGTATTTAAGCTGTTGCTTGAAGGCGTCCCGTGTCAAATGCGCATGGCTCTCCTGCGCCTGTTTCAACGCATCAGTTATGACCTTTACCGGCGGCGCCAGCCTTTCCCCGTCAATGTCATGGGTTACACTGTTGAAAACGCGCAACGGACTGTCCGTCTGTTTAGAGGAGAATGTCCAGGTGGTGAGCTGTTCAGCCAGAATTTCAAGGTCTTCTTCAGTCATTGTGTCTAACAAACTTATTCGATGCAGCGGTTCTAAATTTTCGCAAAATGATCTTAAGGAAACCTTAAGAATTGCACATGCATTACAACAAAAACCCTGTGAGGGCTCGTGTGCGTTACCGCAATCTTCGCATCCAGTCAGGACAGATGCACCTTTTCGGGTGATTTTACGCCTTAAAAAATTAACCAGTGCATGGTACAACAAAAAAAGGCGTGGAAGCCACTGGAAAGTTTGTTACAATACGCGCATACAGGTCAGCCCGGAAAAGACCATGGGCAGTATCTTCAACATGTTTGGCCCCTCACCGATTCGCCCGATTGAGCAGCATATGCGCAAGGTGCATCAGTGCGCGCGCCAGCTTTATCCCTTTTTTGAAGCCGTTTTGAAAAAAGACTGGGATGCAGCCGGCATTGTGCGTGATAAAATCTGCGCGTTCGAGAAAGAGGCTGACCTTATCAAGCGCGATTTGCGCCTGCACCTGCCAACAGGGCTCTTCCTGCCGGTGGCGCGCACCGATCTCCTTGAACTTCTGAGCGCGCAGGACCGCATTGCCAACAAGGCGCAGGACATTGCCTGCCTCATCATGGGCAGACGCATGCACATTCCTGAAACACTGGAACCGGTGTTTATGCCTTTTTTAAGCTGCTGCCTTGATGCCTCAAAGCTTGCCTGCAAAGCCATCAACGAGCTTGATGAGCTCCTTGAGAGCGGTTTTCGCGGCAGTGAAGTCAATATTGTCGAAAACATGATTGTCACGCTTGACACCATTGAGCACGACTCAGACGACAAGCTCGCTGACATTCGTCATCGCATCTTCGAACACGAATCGGAACTTCCGGCCATTGAGGTAATTTTCCTCTACAAGCTGGTGCAATGGATTGGTGATCTTGCTGACCATGCCCAGACGGTGGGCGGTCGGCTGCAAATTCTCATAGCACGGTAAGCCCGCATGGAATATCCTTTGTTGTATCTTTCAGCCATTATCCTTTGTTTTTTGATGACATGGGGCGTTGGCGCCAATGATTTGGCCAATGTCATGAGCACCACCATGGGCTCCAAGGCCATTACGGTGCGTCAGGCGATGGTGATTGCCATTGTGTTTGAATTCGCCGGGGCCTTCCTTGGCGGCAGCGGCGTCACGGAAACCATGCGTGACGGCATCATCAACACCAGTGAACTTGCCGATCAACCCATGATTATTGTTCAGGGGATGCTCGCGGTGTTGTTTGCCTGCACGGTATGGATGAACCTTGCCAGTTATCTCGGCGTGCCGGTCTCGATTACTAATGCGCTGGTGGGCTCCATGGTCGGCTTTGGCGTGGTCGTGCTTGGCAATGACGCCATTCACTGGGACCAGGTGTCACGCATTGCGATTGGCTGGGTCAGTTCGCCGCTGATTTCAGGCATCACGGGCTACGCCCTCTTTGTCAGTATTCAGCAGACCATTTTTGTGAAAAGCGACCCCCTGGAGCGCGCACGCCGAATCATTCCCGTCTATCTTTTTCTCGTGGGCGCGGTACTTTCTTATATTACGGTCTTTAAGGGAATCAACCATTTCGGTATCCATCTGACCCTCCAGCAGGACCTTCTGGCTACCCTCACGACCAGCGTCATTATCACGGCCGTGGGCATGTTTTTTATCCGCCGCATCCCGGAGATGCACCGTTTACGCCGGCATGAGCGCTTTGTGCAGGTGGAAAAATATTTTGCCGTCCTGATGGCACTCACCGCCTGCGCCATGGTGTTTGCGCACGGCTCAAACGACGTGGCGCTCGCGGTAGGCCCATTGAGTGTAGTGCATACGCTGCTCGTAGAATCAGACGCCACCATCGGTGCCAGCAATTACCCGGCCTGGATTATTTTTACCGGCTGTCTTGGCGTGATTATCGGCTTTTTGATGTATGGACGGAAAGTGATTGAAACCGTTGGCAGCTCCATCACCGCCCTGACTCCAAGCCGTGCCTTTGCAGCAACGCTCGCCGCCGCGACCACGGTGGTGGTTGCCACCGGTGGCGGCATTCCGGTATCTGCCACGCAGGCGTTAGTCGGTGCAGTCCTTGGTGTCGGTCTTGCACGCGGTATTGGCGCGTTAAACCTCATAGTCATCCGCAACATTTTCATGTCATGGATACTGACGCTTCCCGCCGCATCGCTGCTGACGGTGCTGTCCTACAAACTCTTGCATGGGTTGCTGGGTTAGGCCTGCGTGCATTAAAAAACGGGATTTGCACTACACTCGCTGAAAACGCGTCTTCAGGCAGGAAGGCTTAAAACGCGTCCCACAGCATATTTTCTTTGCCTTCCGGCAACGGAACGTCACGCAGCAGAGCGATGCGCTCGTGCTTACGCACTTCTTTTTCCTGAGAAAGCGACAACGGATGCGTCATGTCAAACTTGCGAAGGAAGGCATCGTCGGGGCTGATGTAGGCTTTGTCAATGTCGAATTGATTCATGATATCAGTAAGCTTTTAACCATAAGACTGGAAATTCTACCAGGTTTTCGTGTAGCTTACCAACTTTTGCAACCTTTTGGGGAAAAACGATGAAGAATATTCCAAAAGCAGAACTGCATGTCCATCTGGAAGGCACGATTTCCCCAGACCTGGCTCGCAGACTTGCCGCCCGCAATCAGCTGTCATTGCCGGAAAATCTTATTTCACAAGACGGCACAAGCTGGTTATCAAACGACTTTCTCCATTTTCTGGGGGTCTACGATGCAGTGGCGGCAGTTATTAAAGCACCGCGTGATTACTACGACATCACGCTTGACTACCTGCAGGCGAGTGCCGCGGAGGGGGGCATTTATACGGAAATGATGTATTCGCCCACACATGCCGAGATGTCGAGCGGCATTCCATCGCGCGAGCACCTTGCGGCGATTCAGCAGGCGGTGGATGATGCTGAAGCACGCTTTGGCATTACCGGGCGCATTATCGTCACCGCTGTGCGCCATTTTGGTGCAGAAGCGGCAGAGCGCGTTGCGCGCGAGGGCGTGGAAAACCGAGAGGCATGTGTCACCGGATTTGGTCTTGGCGGGGATGAAGCAGGCTTTCCGCCGCACCTTTTCACCAAAGCCTATGCCATCGCCCATGAAGGCGGGCTTGCCTGTACCGTGCACGCCGGTGAATTCGCTGGCGCTGAAGGCATGAATGAGGCCATGGATACCCTGCCCATCCGCCGCATTGGGCACGGGGTGCGAGCCTATTGTTCACCGGAAACCATCGCGCGACTGAAAGATTTGGACATTGCCCTCGAACTCTGCCCGACCAGCAACGTATTCCTTGGCCTGTTTAAAGATTTGGAAAGCCACCCCTTCCCGGCTCTCATGAAATCCGGCATCAAGGTCAGCCTCAACTCAGACGATCCGCCATTCATGCGCACCACCGTTGGCAATGAATACGCCATCGCTGAAAAAGTGTTTGGATTTTCCGAGAGCACCCTCTGCGCCATTACCACCATGGCACTTGAGGCCGCTTTTGTGGACGAGGCGACGCGCGCGCGGTTGCTTTCGAAAGTGGCCGCATAAAAGCGGCTGGTGCATCCCTAAACGTACAGGGTTTTATGCTTTTTCCCGGGCTCTTCGCGCGCGAGTCTGGGCACGAGATACCCCGGCAACTGCTCCTGCAACGCGCGATAGAGCGCCAGCGCGCGCGCGTGCGGGAGGTCAAAATGCGCGGCGCCCTGAACGTGGTCCAGAAGGTGCAGGTAGTAAGGCAATACGCTGCATTCAAAGAGGCGCCGACTTAAGGCGGCCAGGGTATCGACAGCGTCATTGACCCCGGCAAGCAGTACGGCCTGGTTTAAAAGGTGTACGCCCGCGCCACGCAGAGCGGCACACATGTCACTCACCTGCTCGTCCAGTTCCTGTGCATGATTAACATGCAGGACCATGACTTTATCAAGGCGCGTACCTGCTAGAAGGCGCAAAAATTCATCGTCAATGCGCTCTGGCAGCACTACCGGAAAACGGGTATGAAAACGCAGTATGCGCACATGCGCGATGGCTGATAGACCCTCAATCAGCCGGGCGAGTGAGGCATTGCTCACGAGGAGCGGGTCGCCACCGCTTAAAATCACTTCATACACTTCGGGATGTGCGGCTACATACTCAAGCACCGCCTGCCAGCCGGCACGGCCGGGATTGTTCTTAGCATAGGGAAAATGGCGTCTAAAACAGTAACGGCAATTCACCGCGCAACTGCCGGCGGGCGTCAATAACACGCGGCCATGGTATTTGTGAATCAAGCCTGGCAGCGGATTAGCCGCGCGTTCTTCAAGCGGGTCTTTAACAAAGGCGATATCCTCATTTTCGAGGGACACCGCAAGCACCTGTCGCAGTAACGGGTCGTTCGGGTCATTCGGGCGCATGCGCGCGGCAAATCCACGGGGCACGCGCGTTGCAAAGACTTTTTCAGCATCCTGTGAGGCCAGCGACACCGGCAGGCCGAGAAAGGTGAGCAGTTCGCTGCTCGAAGCAAACCCGTTTGCCAAAATTTTTTGCCACGTTCCGTTCATTACTCGCATTCGCCCGGCAGACTTGATAAACTGCGTGAACTGTAACGAATTTGCAAAAAAATCTCAAATTGTGGAGCAACAATGGCCATCTACAGCACCAACGAATTTAAAAACGGTCTGAAAGTCACCATCGACAACGCCCCGTGCAGCCTGCTCGATGTGGAGTTTGTTAAACCTGGCAAGGGGCAGGCGTTTACGCGCGTCAAAGTCCGCAACCTCAAAACCGGGCGTGTGGTAGAGCGTACCTATAAGTCCGGTGAAACACTGCCCTCTGCCGATGTCGCCGATGTCGAGATGCAATACCTCTATAACGATGGCGAGCTGTGGCACTTCATGGTTGCCGAAACCTTTGAACAGTATGCGGCAGGCAAAGCGGCTGTTGAAGAGGCGATACAATGGATTAAAGAGCAGGATATCTGCATGGTGACTCTCTGGAACAACGAGCCGCTGCAGGTAGCGCCTCCGAATTTTGTAGTACTTGCCATTACGGAAACCGACCCAGGCGTGCGAGGTGACACCTCCGGCGGTGGCGGAAAGCCTGCTGTCCTTGAAACCGGTGCCGTGGTACGCGTACCCCTTTTTGTGCAGACGGGCGAGCTCATCAAAGTGGATACTCGCAAGGGCGAATACATCTCGAGGGCGCGGGATTAGGGCCTGTCCTCATTTCATGATGTGAAGCGAAAATGAAGACTCGCCCTAACAGGATTCCAGTGTGGTGCGCACGTGCTCAAGTATCCTGCGCGCCACATTCACGCCACTCGCCTGTTCCATGCCATTAAAGCCTGGTGAGGAATTCACTTCACAGACGAGAAAACCCTCTGGCCCAAACAATAAATCGACTCCGCTGATGTCCAGTGCCGCAAGGTGCGATGCTTTTTTTGCCAGAGCTGCAATCTCTTCGGTTAAGGGCATGGGTGCCACTGTACCGCCCAGCGAAAAATTCGCCTTAAAGCCTTCTTTAGCGGTTCGCAGCATACACCCCACAGGCTCATTCCCCACCATGAATACCCGTACATCGCGCCCGTAGCTCTCGCGCACAAACTGCTGCACAATTAACCCCGAACTGCTCCCTGGAATGGTCAAAAGCTCCATGATATCCCTGAAGGCACCCTCTGTTTCGCACAGATGAATCCCAATCCCCTTGGCACCGGTAATGCGCTTGATAATCAGTGGAAATCCGATTTGTTCACGCACCAGTGCCCAGGGAAGCGGAAACTGCACGAGCAGCGTTGTCGGAATAGGAAGAGCATTGCGCGCAAGTATTTGACACATGCGCATTTTGTTGCCAGACAACCCAATGCCGCGCGAACCGTTGAATACGCGAACCTGAAGGCCCTCCAGATGGTGAATGAGAGCCATGGCAAAATCACCCGTTTCTGCCCCAAGACGCGGCAGAACAAAGTCCGGCGGAGGCACGGGCGTACCATTTAAAAACAGGCCTGATTGACCGTTTTGCGCCGCAATCAACTCAAACTGTTCCGGCCGATACACCTCGAGGTTGAGGCCAAGTAATGGTGCTTCTTCAAGCAACCGATTCACCCCATGATCAACCGCACCCAGTTCCAGCCGATTACGCTTGTAGAGTATCCATCCCTTCATGCAGTCCCCAGGCACGTTTTACCAGGTGTCATAGTACCCGCGATAACTCGTCCAATAATATCCGTTACCGTAACGCGAGTAGTAATAATTTCCCCAGTATGCCGGGTAGTAAGGGGTATAGCCATAGTAACCGGTCGTGTAGACGTACTCAGGGGGATCGACATAGACCGTTTCTACTGCACCGCAACCGGATAGCGCGCCAACGCTTGCCGCCAGAAACACGCTGCAAAGTACACGTTTCATGATGTCTTCCTGTTCTCATGAATGTACCTTAAGCATAGTTTAACGCCATTATTTGTGCAAATTGCTCAAATTGTAATTATGCATTTTCCAGCATGCTGATTTGCTGTTGCAACTGGCCGTGCGCCGCTTCCACGTTGATGTAGGGTAACCCTGAGAGGCGCACGGACAAGGAGCCATCATCGCTCGGCGCACGCGCCTGCAGCACGCTGTTAAAACCAAGCTTTCGCATGCGCGTATAATCCTCTCGCTGCGTTACAAAGTAAAAATTGCGAAACGTCCAGTTGGGATTTTGATGGATGGCGGCGGCCTCACGTGCCGATGGATGCCCCGGAAAATAATCGCGCATTGAATACCCGCGATTATTGTGCACACTCACCACTTTGCCGGACGGCAGATGTTTGAGAAAGACATTCGCGAGATGCGCGATGGCGCGATGGGCATCGGGAGAGTACTGGCTATAGCGGGTAAGGGTCTGGCGTATACCGCTGTCAGAGAACATGCGGTTGGGGTCAAAAAGGTAGCGTTTACCGTTCAGCTGAAAACACACGAGACGACCGCCAGGGTGCACCAGACGCAACAACCCGGCACCAGTACGCCGCGCAACCCGCTGAGCCGCAACCAGCGCGGTTTTTTCATCCGCATGCAAATGTACAAACGTGGTATCCGTGCCGCGCTGATATTCCACCAGCACTTTAGAGCTCCCGAGCATCACCGGAACACGCACAACGCCTGCCTCGGCGAGTAGCGGAAGGCAACACAGCAACATCCAGTAATATCGCATCGATGAAAACCAAAAAGAACAAATTTGCAACAATTTACCGGTATGCGGGATTTTTTTCAACCCCGCAGGCACTTTTTGTTTAAAATTTATCCTATACTAGGCGTACGGGTAGTGATTCCCTGACCGAACCGGATACTGATACATAGACGCGTGGTCGCGTTGACGTGTGGTGTGCTCTTCAGCTGCTGCTGAAGCCTGAAATACGTCACCGATCGCCACAACTGACACACAAAGCGGTTGAGTCAGCAAGGTCATTACCTGACCGTGTTAATCCCTGAAATTCTCAAACTGCAGAGGCAGTTTGATGTCTGACTTTTTAAGTGCTGCGATACACTCCTGCAAATCATCGCGCTTTTTACCGCTGACCCGCACCTTATCGCCTTGAATAGAGCCCTGCACCTTGAGCTTACTGTCTTTCAGAAATTTCACGATTTCTTTGGCCGTAGGCTGATCGATACCCTGCTTAAAGGTCATCGTCAGGGAAAATGTTTTACCCGAATGCACTGGCGCATCTTCCATTTCCACGCCGGAGGTATCGACATTGCGCTTTACACAATGGTTGCGAAACAGCTCTTCAAGCTGTCGCACCTGAAAATCAGACTCTGATTTGAGCGTCACTGCGAGATCATTCAGCACGATGCTCGACTCAACCCCGCGAAAATCAAAGCGGGTTCCGAGCTCACGTTCAGCGTTTTCAACTGCGTGACGCAGTTCAACCGTGTTAATCTCTGAAACAATGTCAAAGGTCGGCATGTTGGCTTTTCTCCAGTTCACGTTCAATGGCTTCACGGATGGTATCAAAAGATGCCGTCGGTAAAAACCGGCGCACCACTTTGCCATCCGCGCCAATAAGAAATTTGGTAAAGTTCCAGGGCACAAGCAACAGCGGCCTGCGCTTCATGTGCCGGGCAAGCCATGCATAAATAGGTGCCTGAGAGCGTCCTCGCACATCAATGCGTGCAAATATTGGAAAAGTAACCCGATAACAGCTTTCAGCAAATGCCAAAATTCCGACGTTGCTGAGAGGCTCCTGATGCAAAAACTGATTACAGGGAAAAGCAAGCACACTGAAGCCCGCCGATGAATACGCCTGTTGAAGTTTCTCCAGTTCGGCGTACTGGCCGGTAAACCCGCAGCGACTGGCCACATTCACGATAAGCAGCACCTTACCGGCAAAATTTGCGAGAGTGGTTTCGTGACCGTTGATATCGGTAACCGTCACCTCGGCTATCTGCTCCTCGCCCGTCTCCTGAGCGCTTCCTGTACGCATGCTTTTCCTCGCCTGCAAAAATACGGCGTCAAGATGTTGACGCAATCCTCTGCATATTGTCAATACTTTTATCAAAAAAATGTTGCTTTTTTTTTGTCCACACGTTAACGTTTAGTCAACAAAAATAAGGGAGTAGTGTGATGAAAACAAAACTGTTGACTGCCATTACCACAGAAAAGAATTCAGATAAACTATACGAGAAACTCGTAAAATTTGAAAAAAAATCGCCTGAGTTATTCAGCAGAAGACTTTTCAGGGGTCGCACAGTTTTTCACCAGCTCATCATGCATCAACACTACACCGTACTAAAAGCCCTGCTTGAAGATGAGAGACTCAAGGCACTTGCCTGCCAGACCGATCAGAATAAACAGTCTATCCTGCATCTGGCCATCCTCTATTACCTCCCTGACAACCGCGAGCACCTCGAATGGCTGACAGACCTGTTCCCGATGATGATAAACGGTAAAGACAGCCTGGGCAACACGCCGCTTCACCTTGCTGTCAGTCATGAGCGGCTTGAAATCCCGCAAAAGATAGAAATCATTCTCTGCCTTGTTAGACACTCCTCCTGTAATCGCTGGATAGTGAACGAGCTTGGAAAAACGCCCTTCACGCTTGATAAGGGAGGTGCACTCTCTGAAGCACTGAGGTATGTTGATGTATCGCGAATTCCCATGCCCCCGCTTGACGGACAACTGCTGACTGCAGAGCACGAGTCCCCGACACGGTTTTCCGAGCAGTATCCTCATCTCTTCCAACAGAGGCGCCCTCTTCAATCGTGCGAAACGCCACGCACACTGGAGTCATCGTCTTCAAGCAGCACCGTGGAGACACTGAGCGCGTCCATGGGAGATGACAGCATTTCGGGGGCCTTCACGGCCAGAGAGTGCCGCTCTGCTGAATGTCCGCCAGTACTTGAAACGCCACTGCAGGTCACACTTGCCGACTACTGCCTGAAAGGAAACAGCCTGAAAGAACGGCGGGCACTGCGCAAGGCGGTCTTTACAGACCCCGATGGCCTTAATGCGATTCATCGTGCTATCAGACACGTGAACTGGTACCTTCAAAAGGACTTCCAGACAGCGCAGGAGAACAAAACCCGTCTGTGGCATGGATTTCTACGCCATCTGGTTCGACAGGGCCTTCTGACCCCGCCCACAGAAGTGCCGTTGTCTCCGGAGGTTCAATCTCCCGATTCAGGCATCGACATGAGCCTTGCACTGAATAACAGCCTGTGGCTGATAAGCACCAGCCGTGAAAGAGAAGGGACGCCACGTCTTTTTACGCTCGAGAAAATCCTGCACCAGACGCTCGGACTGCAGCTTCAGGCGGACCTGCCCACACTTGTCAGTCGCCTTACAACCCTTCTCAAATTTGGCGATGCGCACCAGCGCATGGTCAGTACATGCATGATTTGGCTGCTGGTGCATTTCAATCCGTTATCCGCGTTTCGCACCGTTAATAACGATGTTATCGGAGATTTTTTATGCGAGCTTGAAGTACTTCTTGATAAAGAGACCGCAGACATGTTGGACGATTTTCAAACAATCTGTCGCAGGGATGAGAATAATCTGTGCAGAGGACGGGCGCTCAATCTCGCACAATGGCCGCTTGACGCGCGGTTTCAGGCCAAGCCCATGCCGCTTAAAAAAGCGCTTTCCATGGCCATGAATGTAAAAGACCCCCATCACCTTACCGCATGCGACTGGATTGCACATGATGCATATGCGTTGTCGAGTAATTCTACGAGGCGACTTACGCCGGATGAACTGCGCGATGGCCTCGCCCTTGAAGTCCCCTGCGCGGAGCAAACCCCCATACTGTATCTGCAAACACAATGGTGGCAAAGTCTCTCTGAGCATCTCTCAAAACATGGGCTTTCAGGCGATGTGCGCCAGCTTCAAGACACCATGACCCTGCTCACAAACCTCGCGCCCGCAATGGCAGGCGCTTCCAGCGAACGCGAGCCTGATATACACGGACTCATGTGCCTCTCGTCCGTATTGAACCACCAGTCGGTTTCCCGCGCCATGGAAGCACATTGCAGCCCTGACATGGAGCAGCATGCCGTTCTTCGTGAGCTTGGCGAACTGCTGAGCTCTCAAAAAAATCGCGCGAACATACGCCGTTGCCAGCAAGTTTTCCCCAACACGCTGCCGTTTGTTGGACACCTGAAATCCGACCTGCTCTTTGCCGCTCAGGGAGCAGCCGGCTCTATCGCACGCGCAGAGGCCCAGGGAAAAGTGCTTTTTACGCTGTTAAGTCTTAAAATGCGGCTGGGTTTTGAAGTACAGCCTGTATACACCACGCTCCAGAGCTTTCACCTGAGTGAGTCACCTGTTCCCGAGATGGAGCTTGATAAACTCTCCCATCGCTTCAAGCCGTGGCCTGCCAGCATTTATGATTTTTGCGCGAATCCACTGCCACTGCCTGAAACACCCGCAGAGGCTATTGAAACACTTAATGTCCTCCATTCGGAGTACCTGGCTTTTAAAATTATGCCACCGAAGACTTTTGAATTTTTGGAGCACGTTGCAATACTGATGAAGAGTGCCGTCCAAAAAACAAACTTAAGCGCGTCAGATTTGACAGCACTCGCACGGCTTATCCCGCTTTATCATCAGCACTTGAATACCGTCATGGAGGTGGATGGCATCAATCGCCGTATTCCCTGCGGCGTGACGCAGGAGGTCGAGCGCCATAATCCGCTGCGACTGATATATACACAGCTGACACTCCCGCCGGCACTGCGAAGCTCTTCTCCTCTGTGGCGATTTCCTCAAGAAACCGACAAGGGCTTCCCGGCACGGCTGCGTCCTTTTTTTTCAAATGCTTCGCGCTCCTCTGAGGCTTCGAGCTCTGCTGAAAGGCGCTCACCTCGAGCATCCTGACTTGCAACATCGCGAGCGTGGTGTACCATTATGGGTATGCCACTGAAACGGGGGTGCATTGATGCAGAAGACAGAGCACAGGGTTTTCCTGCACATGCTGAGGCACCTCTTTGAACAGGGAAAGCGCGGCGCACTCTTTAACATGCTTTCCGCCCTGATAGTCTATGGGTATTTTGAAATGACAAGCGCCACCCTGCCAGGGCTTCATCTCTGGCTTGCCGGCACGGTTTTGACCGGTCTTGCGCGCTTTATGCTCTCAGCATATGCAGGTCACTGTCGGCAAAACGCGAAGCTTATCCTCTGTCACAAGGTAATGTTTGGCATTGTTTTTCTCAATGGTTGCATGTGGGGTTCGCTGTACTGGGTGTATTTCAATGAGATGAGCATGTTTCAACAGCTTTTTGCCGCTCTCATGTTAACAAGCGGCACCACGCTGTCCATCTCGGCATTTTCTGCGTCCCGGCCCTGTTACCTGGCGTTTGTCATCCCGACATTGACGCCAATGATAATCATGACGCTCACAGCGACACATGAAGAATATGTGTATTTTGGTACGGCGATTTTTTTGTACGCACTTTTTATCATGTACGTGTTCACGCAGCACAGGAATGCGCTGCTTGAAAATACCCGCCTCGAAATTAGCCGCGAATCCCTGCTCAAACGGCTCCAGGGCATGAACGAAAAACTGCTCCGCACCTCCCGCACAGACGCTTTAACGCATCTTGCCAACCGGCATCATTTTAACGAACAGCTGCATGCCGACTGGATGCGCTGCAAACGTGCAGAGACCCCCATTGGGCTGATATTGATTGATATTGATTATTTCAAACAGTATAACGACCATTACGGTCACCTCGGAGGGGACCAGTGCCTACAGCATATCGCACGCATCCTTCGCCGTATCGTGCGCCGCACAACAGACCTTGCCGCACGCTTTGGCGGCGATGAAATCGCCATTATTCTTTTTAATACAGGCCTCGAGCACGCAAAAAGCATTGGCCTTGAGATTCAGCAGGAACTTTACCTGGAACAGCTGCCGCATTCGGGCTCGCCGTGGGGGCTGATAACCCTTTCCATCGGTGTGGTCGCGGGCATCCCGGCAGGAGATGCCGCTGAAGATCACCTTTTAGCACAGGCAGATGCCGCACTCTATCGGGCTAAACGCCAGGGTCGCAATACGCTGGAAGCCGCCCCCCTATTTCATTGTGCCGAAGCAGTGCGTCAATTGCCGGAGCCCGTCCTCTGAAGCAGCGAAACGAATCCGCAGCCGGACGCGAGCCCCCCACTTCAAGCACGCAGCGCAGAAAATCCCGCCCCGTCCCGGCATTGAAAATGCCTTCTTCCTCAAAGCGGGCAAAGGCATCGCTCGAAAGGACTTCCGCCCAGAGATAGCTGTAATACCCTGCCGCATAGCCACCGCCAAAGATGTGGCTAAAACTGTGTGCAAACCGCTGCCAGGGCGCTATGGGCAGAACCGCTGTCTGTTGACGCACGGCCTCAAGCGTGTTTTCAATCACGTTTGGTGACGCGGCATCGGCCAGGTGGAGTTGAAAATCAAAGAGTGCGAATTCCACCTGGCGCAGCATCGCAAGGGCAGACTGAAAATTGCGGGCGGCAAGCATTTTGTCAAAAAGCGTGCGTGGCAGCGGCTCGCCGGTTTCGACATGCGCACTGAGGCCTGAGAGCGCCTCAAAGTCCCAGCACCAGTTTTCATGAAACTGACTTGGCAGTTCCACGGCATCCCATTCCACGGCGCGAATGCCGGACGCTCCAAGCCGCTCCACGCGGGTCAATAGGTGGTGCAGGCAATGCCCCATTTCATGAAACAGGGTGATAACTTCTTCGTGCGACAATGTCGGCACCCGTCCTGCGGCTGGTTTTGCGAAATTACAGGTCAGGGTGGCTACGGGAAGCTGGAGACTGCCATCCGGCATGCGCCAGCGGCTTTGACAGGCATCCATCCACGCACCACCGCGCTTTCGGGCACGGGCAAAAAGGTCGACATAAAGATATCCGCGTATGGCCCGCTCGGCATCCACAAGCGCCAGACACTTCACATCCGGGTGCCACACGTCCACATCCTGAACCGGCTCAAAGGTTACGCCATACAGGCGTTTAATAATGTCAAAAAGCCCCTGTAACACTTTAGGCTCAGAAAACCACGGACGCAGGCTTTCCTGGGTGATGTCAAAACAGGCGTGACGCTGTTTTTCGGAAACAAAGCCAATGTCCCAGGGCTCCAGGTGCTCAAGCCCGCAGTGTGCGGCGGCAAAGGTCTTGAGTGAGGCGTATTCGGCCTCAGCCTGTTTGCGGGCGCGATGGCATAAATCCGTCAGGAAATCGATGACTTCAGCCGGCGTTTTAGCCATTTTGGTGGCGAGTGAAAGTTCTGCAAAATTGCCAAAGCCGAGCATTTTCGCCTTCTCTGCGCGCAACATCAGTATCTCCTGCATGCAGGCACTGTTGTCAAATTGTCCGGCAAAAGGGCCAACATCAGATGCCCGGGTCTGCCAGGCCATGTGCATGTCAGCACGCAGCGCGCGGTCTTCGGCACAGGTCATTACCGCCTGAAAACAGGGAAACTCAAGGTTTAGCAGCCAGCCAGGTACCCCCTTTTGCTGCGCGCGCTCACGTGCCGCATGCAGGGCGTGCTCCGGCAACCCTTTAAGACGCGCCTCATCAGTAATCTGCAGTGAAAACGCATCCGTTGCATCCAGTACGCGGTTTTGAAACTGGTGCGAAAGCTCCGTGAGACGCGCCTCTATGGCTTCAAAACGTTTTTTGTCGGTATCGGAAAGCGCCACGCCTGAGAGGGTGAAATCGAGCAGCGCGTCATCAAGAATTTTCTGGTCAACAGGGTTACTGACTGTCTCGCGCAGCGCGCGCAGAGCTTCGAAGAGCCGCACATTCTGCCCCATGGCCGTTTCAAAGGCGGAAAGCTTCGGCAGACAGGCCTCAACACAGGCACGCAATGCTTCAGTATCGGTAACTGACTGCAGGTGCGAAAGCGGCGACCAGAATATTTCGAGCGCATTGTCCATCTGCTCCAGCGGCTGCATGAGCGTATCCCAGGTGCGCGGGTGCGCCTCAATAAGGGATTCGGTCGCCTCAAGGTGACGCGTCAGGAGTGCATCCAGCTGATTGGGAAACGTTTCAGGGTTAAGGGTAGAAAATTGGGGCAATGAGCGCGACATGGCTGTTCCTGCGGGCAAAAACGCCAGCTTATCATCAGAAAGCCGGGCAAGGGAAGGTTTCTGCCGGGGAAGGGGAAGCGCTTTCCGAGCCCGCAAAAAACGAAAAGCGGGAGCGGGCAGATTCGGTATCAAGCGGGCGCATGTCTGGTATGGAAGCCTGTGTTTTCAGCCAGTTGTCCACCATCCATGCCAGAGAGGTCACCATCAGGACCAGTGACGCGCCAATCAGCGCCAGTAGAGGATTTGCAGTGAAGGCCGGTAACAAAAGCACCATGACGCCTGCCAGCAGCAGGGTCTGCAACACACTGGAACCAAGGCGCACGAGCTCAAGCTTACAACGCGAACGCAAACCGTCTTTTAGCGATTCAAGCTCCTCCTGCTCTTCCTCCGTGCGCGCCTCAATGGCCGCATAGGCATCCCACAAACGCTTAAGACGCAGGCACTCATAGAGCGCACGAATGGCAGCGGCCAGGACATCATAAACAAACATGGCAAACGTCAGGTACGCCCCAGCCGGACCGAGTGCGCCAATCAGCACAAAGCAGCTTAGAATACCCGTGGGCAGCCAGGCCGCATCGTTAAAAAACTCAAGTCCCCGCCGCTGCATCTGACCGAGCACCCGCGAGCCGAAATCGATTTGCTTTTCGGTTTCAGGCATCCAGGAGCCTGGCACGAGATGGCGAATCAGCAGCAGTGAATTGGCTAAAAACCGCGGAATAAAATACAGGAACCCAATCCAGGCCATAGCCGGCCCAAGACCCTTGTCCACTTTGGCAACCCATTTTGAAAACTGTCCGACACCCCGTCCAAACTCACTGACGGCAATCAGTACGCGGCGCGCGCGCCCGGTCATAAGGCGTGCCCAGTTGCCATGAGAAAACAGTGTACGGGCGATACCAGTCAGACCCGAATAATCCTCCGGCGCATCCACTTCTGCCGCTCCTAAATCATAGCCCGCACACTCAAGCAGCCGGCGGTAAAGAAGGATGTCGTCATTGAGCCGCTTTAATTCGGATTTCGCACCAAGGTGGTCACGGTAGAGACGGCGCAGCATTTCTGCAATGGCAAGTGCAGCTTCCACCCCGGGGCGCAGCACGGATGCACTGCTGCTTTCTCTTGAAAATCCGGCGGCGAGGTTGGCGCAGACCACGTTATACTCAAGCTGGAGCAGGCTGTGCTCACGTACCATCCGGGAATGAAAGGCCGCATCCTGCTCATCAAGCCACCCCGGCAGTTCGCGCAGATATGTATCAACAGGCATACCTTCAGGTACCTGTCGAAGAAATCCGTGCTGCTGCAAACGTGTCAGTGTGGCGGTCATTAATTCTGCTCAAATAATGATTTTTAGATCTTTACAGTGCGCAAATATATCAAGTTTTGGTCAATTGGTAAAATGGTTTCATTCACCTTGATGTCTGAATACTTCTGAGCGACAATACAAACCCTGTTGTCAGCACAAGAGAATTCATGCATTTTTCCAGAGAATCTGCCAATGCGCTGCGCTTTCTGAGCATTGATGCTGTAGAAAAAGCCCGCTCGGGTCACCCTGGCATGCCACTTGGAATGGCCGACATCGCAACCGTACTGTGGCAGCAGTTTCTAAAACACAACCCTGCAAACCCGCTCTGGTGTAATCGCGACCGTTTCGTTCTTTCCAACGGTCACGGCTCCATGCTGCTCTATGCGCTCCTGCACCTGTCTGGTTACGCTCTCAGTATTGACGACCTCAAACAGTTTCGTCAATTACATTCAAAAACTCCAGGGCACCCTGAGTTTGGTGAAACCCCGGGCGTTGAAACCACTACCGGCCCTCTTGGCCAGGGACTTGCGAATGCCACAGGCATGGCAATTGCGGAAAAAATACTGGCAAGCCAGTTTAATAAACCAGGGTTTCCACTGGTAGACCACCATACCTATGCCTTTGTGGGCGATGGCTGCCTGATGGAAGGCATCTCACATGAAGTCTGCTCGCTCGCCGGTACGCTTGGGCTTGGAAAACTGATTGTATTCTATGACGATAACGGGATTTCCATTGACGGTGAGGTCCACTCCTGGTTCAGTGATGATACCGCCATGCGTTTTCGCGCCTGTAACTGGCAGGTGATTGAGCAAGTTGACGGCCATGACCCTGAAAGCATCACCCGCGCCATCGAGGCTGCACGCGCTGACACCAGCCATCCCAGCCTTATTATCTGTAAAACCGTCATCGGCTATGGCTCAATGCTTGCCGGCAGTGAAAAATCCCACGGTGCGCCACTTGGTGAAAAGGGCGTTCAGGCTGTGCGTGAGGCGCTGAACTGGCCCCATGCGCCTTTTGACATTCCTGAATCCATCCGCGCTGCCTGGAGCTTTACCGAGGCGGGCACGCGCCTTGAAGACGAATGGCTCGCGCTCCTTGAAGCCTATCGCACACAGTTTCCGGCAGAACATGCGGTGTTTCTGCGACGGGTCAACGGCGACCTTCCAGACAACTGGAAGGAAGAGAGTAAACGGTTTATCGAATCTGCTTTGCAGAACACCTCTCCTGTCGCCACACGCAAAGCCTCCCAGGAGTGCCTTGAGGCCTTTGGACCACTGTTGCCCGAGCTGCTTGGCGGCTCCGCCGACCTCACCGGCTCAAACAATACCGACTGGAGCGGCTCGCACGCGATTACCCGCGAGGATTTCAGCGGTAATTACCTGCATTACGGTGTGCGCGAGTTTGGCATGAGCGCCATTATGAACGGCATTGCTCTGCACGGAGGATTTATTCCCTATGGCGGCACGTTTCTCGTTTTTGCCGATTACGCCCGCAACGCCATTCGCCTCTCGGCCCTCATGGGCATTCGCGTGATTTATGTCTTGTCGCATGATTCGGTCGGGCTGGGTGAAGACGGGCCTACCCATCAGCCGATTGAGCACGCGGCCATGCTGCGCATGACCCCCAATGTCGAGGTGTGGCGCCCGGCGGACCGCCTCGAAACGCGAGTGGCCTGGCAACAGGCCATTTCCCACATTAAGGGCCCCTCCTGCCTGCTGCTTTCGCGCCAGAATCTTCCCGCTCTCCCGGCACATGCGGGCAGTATTGCCGATATTGCGCGGGGCGCACATATCGTGCACGATTGCCAGGGGATGCCTGATATTCTGCTGCTGGCGACCGGCTCAGAAGTCCAGATTGCCCTTGCCGTGGCTTTGAGGCTCTCCGCACAGGGCGTTCAGGTACGCGTGGTTTCCATGCCCTGCTGCGAGCGTTTTCTGGCCGCCGACATTACGTGGCGTGAGTCCATACTGCCACAGAGCGTGCGTCGGCGAGTCGCCATTGAAGCAGGGGTGAGCGCTTTTTGGTACGCATTCGCAGGTCTTGACGGCATCGTTATCGGGATTGACCGCTTCGGAGTCTCAGCGCCTGCCGAACAGGCGTTTGAATACCTTGGCCTGACCCCTGAAAAAGTCTTTGACGCCATCTGCCAGAAGTACCCGGAACTGGCGCGCTGACCCTGTAAAACTTTTGATACATTCGGAGAATCAACATGGCAATTCGCGTCGCAATTAACGGATACGGCCGCATCGGCCGCTGCATCCTGCGATCCATTTACGAGTACCATCGCGAGGGAACTTTTGAGGTCGTCGCCATTAACGATGTGTCCGGCATTGATGTAACGGCTCACCTCACCCGCCATGACACGACCCATGGACACTTCGGATTTCCAGTCACAGTTGATGGAAACCGGCTGATAGTCAATCATCATCCTATTCTGATTACCGGAACCCGCAATCCGGCAGAACTGCCCTGGGAAGCTCTCGGGGTTGATGTGGTTTTTGAATGCACGGGACGTTTTACGAGCCGTGAAGGCGCGATGCAGCACCTTGCCGCCGGTGCCAAAAAAGTGCTGATTTCAGCCCCTGGCAAAAACGCGGATGCAACCATTGTCTATGGCGTAAACCACCATAGCCTCAAGGACAGCGATGTGATTGTTTCCAACGCCTCCTGCACCACCAATTGCCTTGCGCCGGTGGTCAAGCCGCTGCATGAGGCTCTTGGCGTACAGACAGGCCTTGTGAACACAGTGCACGCCTACACCAAAGATCAAATGCTGCTGGATGGCAGCCACAGCGATTTACGCCGGGCGCGCTCTGCCACGCAATCGATTATTCCGACCAAAACCGGAGCGGCTCAGGCCGTGGGGCTCGTGTTGCCGGAGCTTGCCGGAAAGCTTGATGGCTTCGCCATGCGCGTCCCGACGCTCAATGTCTCGGTGGTCGACCTTACCTTTGAATCTGGACGTGAAACCAATGTGCAGGAAGTGAATGCCATTCTTGAGAATGCCGCGAGTGAGATTTTGCGCATCAACCACGACCCGCTCGTTTCCTGTGATTTTAACCACAATCCGGCCTCCGCGATTTTTGACGCCACCCAGACAAAAGTGCTTGGAAAACTGGTCAAGGTCATTGCCTGGTATGACAATGAATGGGGCTTTTCCAACCGCATGCTCGATACGGCCGAAGCCATGATGCAATGGGGGAATAAACGCTCATGAACCTTCTTAAAATGCAGGATGTTGAACTCCGTGGTAAACGCGTGCTGATTCGCGAAGACCTGAATGTACCGATTCTCGATGGCCTGATTACAAGCGATCAGCGTCTGCAGGCGGCACTGCCAACCCTTAAAGCGGCGCTTGATGCCGGCGCTGCCGTCATGGTGCTTTCTCACCTGGGCCGCCCGGAAGAGGGACGTTTTGAAAAGCGTTTTTCCCTGAAGCCTGTTGCCGATTATCTGGCATCTCACCTTGAGTATCCCGTGCGTTTCGTTTCTGATTATCTGGAAGGGGTAGAGGCACGGCCAGGCGAGCTTGTCGTTTGCGAAAACGTACGCTTTAACGCAGGTGAAAAAGCCAACGATATGGCTTTGTCTCAAAAGCTTGCAGCACTTTGCGATATTTTTGTCATGGACGCTTTTGGTACGGCGCATCGGGCTCAGGCTTCCACCTGCGGTGTCGCGCGTCTTGCACCGCTCGCTGTTGCAGGCCCTCTGCTCGTTCGCGAGCTCGAGGCCCTGCAGCATGTACTTAAAAATCCGGCAAGACCCGTGGTCGCAATTGTTGGCGGCGCAAAAGTGTCGAGCAAACTCTCCCTCCTTCGCCAGCTCGTGTGCATGATGGACTGCCTGATTCTTGGTGGCGGCATTGCCAATACGTTCCTGAAGGCACAGGGTTATGAAATCGGCCAGTCACTCTGTGAAGACAATCTACTTGAAGAAGCACGCGATATCTTGCGCCTCGCAGCAGAGAAGGGATGCAAAATCCCGCTTCCTGTCGATGTAGTGGTTGGCAAATCGTTCTCAGATGCGTGTCCCGCCTATAACAAGTCTCTCAGCCACATGGCAGCAGACGACATGATAATGGACATTGGGCCGGAAACCATCAAAACCTACGTGGAAATTCTTGAAAACGCAAAAACCATTATCTGGAACGGCCCGGTCGGGGTATTTGAGTTTCCACAGTTTGCATACGGTACCCGTGCGCTTGCCATTGCCATCGCCAACAGCGATGCGTTTACCATTGCCGGTGGCGGCGATACACTGGCGGCGGTGGATTTATACGACCTCACGCAGAAAATATCCTACATCTCTACAGGTGGTGGCGCATTTCTAGAATATCTTGAGGGCAAAACCCTGCCTGCAGTCGCGGTGTTAATCGAGCGTAAAGAGAGTTGCTCGTCTGCTTGACCGTTGATTCCATCACCACCAACCGTAGCCCGGGCTGAGCACGGCGAAGCCCGGCATCGGGTATCGCCAATGGCCGGATAGCTTTTCACATGGTGTGATTAACGGTCACGCTCGACCCGGGCGTACTGTCCATGGCTGCATCTATCGCGCCCCAGCCCCGTACGCCCTGCCCCTGAATCGCTTGTTGAACTTTGCAGAGGCACTCCTTCAGACGCCCCTCTCCAAAGCGGTCGCGAATGGCATGCAGATGATTGATAATTGCGTCTGGCGGCTGAAAACCGACAAGGTGTTGTGCGGAACAATACTCCCCAACGGCGTTCATCAACGGCTCTTCCAGTTGAAAAAACGCGACTTCCTCGTCTGTATCAAACTGCTCCAGCGTGCCATACCCTTTTGGCG